>JAZDLY010000114.1:0-3265 GCA_043801485.1 Candidatus Omnitrophota bacterium
GGAGAGCGCTTGATGGAGACGATTTCGCTCTTGTTAAACGTCGTGAGTCCCTCTCCCTTGTCAAAATAAATATTCACGGTGATGCCGGCGGTCGTTTCCGAAATAATCTGGCCTTCAAAGACCACGCCGCTTTTGAGCGTAATGGTGTCGAGCCCTTCGGGCTTTGTCACGATCTTCATATGCCTGATCTGACCCAGTGTGGGCTTGATGATTTTTTTAAAACCCAGGTGATAGGCCAAAGCCAACCCGAGCAGGATGGAAGCAACGATGCCCATCAACCTTAAAGCATTGCGGATTTTCAGAAGCGGGATTTTGCTGACCAGAGTCGTCGAATTGCGGCCGGTGCGCTTGGAAAAATACATGGCCTCATCGGCTATCTGGATTAACTCCTCGGTGCTGGTGGCATCATCCGGGAAGCTGGCCACGCCGCAACTCATGGTCACGCGGTAAAATTTATTTTCGTAGAGGCAGGGCCGGTGCCGCAGATTGTAATGGCACTGGCGCAGGAGGCCAAAAGTTTCTTTGGCGTCTTTTTCCGGGAAAATCGCGATGAATTCGTCGCCGCCATATCGGTAAAATTGGCACTGGCTTTCAAAAAAGGTCAGGCGCAACGTGCTCGTGGCATATTTTAAAATTTCGTCGCCGAAGGCATGGCCGTGTTTGTCATTGTATCGTTTGAAGTGGTCTAAATCCAGGAGGGCGATGGAAAAAAACTTATTGGTTGCCTGACCTTCCTTGATCAGCTCAGCCAAAAAAGGCTGGAGGGCCTCTCTGGCGAAAAATCCCGTCAGGCTGTCTCGATGGGCTTGTTCAGTCATGGCTACCAATAGCGTTCCCTGAATCTATCGTCGGAGATCTTTATATTCCGGAGATCCTGCTTGAACCCTTCGACCGTTTCGCAACCGGAAAAAACAAGCATCCCCAGGCCGTAGGCGCCGCAGGAAATCCAAAACGTCGCGCGTCGCCACAAAGACGCGCGGCTCTTCACCACATGTGATCTCTCATCCATAGATCGCACTTTTCAATGTCCCGGCCCAAGCCTTTGACCGTTTCACAACCACACAGCACAAAGAGACCTATTGCACAAACCAGCATCGTCAAAACAACTGTCCGGAAACGAACTGTTTTCATGAACGCCCCTTTTTGAAACTGGCAATGGCCTCTTCGATCCGGCCAATCGTTTTCTCTTTCCCGAGGACCTCGATGAATTCAAACATCCCCGGCCCGACGGTCTTGCCGCTAAGAGCAACGCGCAGAGGATGAATCAGGTGTTTTGTCGTAACGCCCAATTCTTCGGCGGCTGACCTGAACGCCGCTTCGATATTGGCGGCTTTGAATTCGGCCACGGCGTTGAACTTCTCTTTCAAAAACGCGAACTCGCGGCTCAAGTCCTGGCCCAGATATTTTTCTCTGGCCGCCGGGTCCATGACCAGCTCGGTGGCCAAGAATGGCCTTATGGCGTCAACCAGCTCTATTAAGGTCGTCGCCCGCTCCTTGTATAATTCTAGTACACCCACGAGTAATTTTCCATCAAAATTCTTCTCCTCAATAAGCTTTTGCTCAAGAAGAAACGGTTTGAGAAACTCTACCAGGCCGACTGGATCGCGGGCCCGGATGTACTGGCTGTTCATCCAAAGAAGCTTATTCATGTCAAAGGTGGCCGCGGTCTTGTTGGCATGCGCGATGTCGAATTTCTGGGTCGCTTCGGAGAGCGAAATGATTTCCTGATTATTGCCCGGCGACCAACCCAGGAGCATCAGATAATTAACCAGACCTTCGGCCAAAAATCCCATCCGGCGGTATTCGGTGATGGCCGTGGCTCCGGCGCGCTTGGACATCCGGCCTCCCTCTTTGCCCAGGATCATCGGGATGTGCGCGAATTGCGGAACCGTAAACCCCAGGGCTTCATACAAAACCACCTGTTTGGGCGTGTTGGAAATATGGTCATCTCCGCGGATGATGTGCGAGATACGCATTTCGGCATCATCGACAACGCAGGCAAAATTATACGTCGGAGACTGGTCGGACTTGATCAACACCTGATCCTTGATGAGCCCGGTGTCGAATTGGATTTCACCGTGGATCAGGTCCTGGATCTTGACCACCCCTTGAGGCATTTTGAAAATAAGTGCACCCGAGCCGTCCTCGGCCAGATAAGCCCGGCCTTCCTGGAGCAGTTTTTGGGCGTAGCGCCGGTAGGTCTCAAAACGCTGGCTTTGAAAATAAAGCTCATCCCAGTCCAGGCCAAGCCACTTGAGGCTATCCAAAATCTCGTCGAGATATTCTTTCTGGGATCGCGCCTGGTCCGTGTCTTCGATCCTCAGGACAAAAGCACCCTTGTGGTGCCTGGCAAACAGCCAGTTGAACAGGCACGTCCTCGCCCCGCCGATGTGCAGGTATCCGGTGGGACTTGGCGCAAAACGAACACGCATCAGACACTCTCCCTGCCTGCCGCCTGCCTGCCGGCAGGCAGGGCAAGGCAGGCTTTTTGCGCGCTGAAATACCCCTCCTCCAGCGCCCTGAGGTTGACCGCAATCAGAGATTCGCGGTACGCCAGGACTTCCTGGATCGCTTCCCTCATGGTGCCGAAGGAAATAATTTTTCTCTTGGCAAGGTAGGCGCCGATGGCAACCGTGTTGGCCACTTTGTCGGAGCCAAGCTTAACCGCCATCTCGGTCATAGGGACATTCATCACGTCCAGGCGTCTTGAGGTCGCTTTGCAGTGAGCCAGGGATGAATTCACCAAAAGGAATCCTTTGTTGCGTATGGCATTTTTAAAACGTTTGAGCGAGGGCTCGTTCATAATAATCAACGTATCGGCTTTTTCGACGAATGGGGAAGAAATCTCCCCATCGGAAATGACCACCATGCAGTGCGCCGTCCCTCCGCGGACCTCCGGTCCGTACGAAGGAAGCCATGTGACGTGTTTTCCTTCACGCAGGGCTGATAAGGCCAGAATTTTCCCCATGGCCATAACTCCTTGGCCGCCTGCGCCGGCGCAAATGATTTTTTCCGTCATTTCAGTTTTCCCGGTTTAAAATACGGCACCATGGCTTCGTTGATCCACGCCAGGGCCTGGGCCGGAGTTTTATGCCAGTAGGTCGGACAGGTGGACAGCACCTCGACCAGCGAAAACCCTTTTCCCTGAATCTGATTTTCAAACGCCTGGCGGATGGCGCGCCTGGTGTTAAGGACTTCCTTGGGGCTGGCCAGGGTTGTGCGCTCCACCGAATACACTCCGTCGAGAAGTGCGAGCATCTCGGAC
>JAZDLY010000117.1:0-2077 GCA_043801485.1 Candidatus Omnitrophota bacterium
TGATCGTCTGGTTTAATTTGGCATGGTTTGACCCCAGGTTTCGCCAGGAAATTCCGGAATTGCGCCATTTGGTCAAAAAGGGCCGCAATTTCACGGAAGATGATAAAAAGACGGTCTTAGACAGGCAATTCGATGTCCTCAAGCAGATTATCCCTACCTATAAGAAGATGCAAGAGGAGGGCAGGTTAGAGGTCGCTGTCTCGCCATACTATCATCCGATTCTGCCATTGTTGTTTTCTTCGTTTGCGGGCAAAGACGCCAATCCGCACACCCCGTTGCCGAAAACAATTTTTTCGCATCCGGAAGATGCAATCTGGCATGTGGAGAGTGCGCTGGAATATTACCAACAAAAATTCGGCACTCCTGCGCGCGGCATGTGGCCTTCGGAACAGGCGGTCTCTGCCGAGATTCTGCCGCTGTTGCTCAAGACCAAACTTCAGTGGATTGTTACCGATGAGACGCTTTTGTGGAAAACATTCCCCAAAATCAAAAGGGACGGGCGGGTCCTGTATCGGCCGTATGGCGTGACCATCAAGGACAAAACGCTGGCGGTTGTTTTTCGTGACAGATATCTTTCGGATCTCATCGGTTTTGAATACCAGCATTGGCGCACAAAAGATGCGGTGGATAATTTCATACACCATTTGCTGAAAATCAAAGAATATTTCGGTGACGAAGACTGCTTGGTGACCGTAGCCCTGGATGGAGAGAATGCCTGGGAATATTATCGCAATGATGGCCGTGATTTTTTGCGGCTGCTCTATGGCTCCATTGCTGCCGCTGACTATGTGAAAACCACCACGGTCAGCGAATACCTCAATTCTGTAAAAATCAAACATCATCTGCCGGCCCTGGCAACAGGCTCCTGGATTTTCGGGAACCTGAACAAATGGATGGGCCACCCTGCAAAAAATAAAGCCTGGGAACTCTTGACAGAGGCGCGTAACACCATCACTGAAAAAGACTTCCGCAACGAATTGTTGATGAAGCAGATATATATTTTGGAAGGCAGCGACTGGTTCTGGTGGTACGGCGACAAAAATAAATCGTTCGACGAGCTTTATCGGCTGCATCTTAAGAATTTTTACCAGATTCTCAACACAAAGCCAGGCAGTGATTTAAATACACCGCTTGACATTTGAAAACTAGGGTAGTAAAATGAAAAAAGAAGTTTCGGATCACCTGGCGCGCGCGTTTTTTGACAAAGGCATTCGGAAAAAAAGGGACTTTAATTTCTTTTTTTTCTTAGTTCTAAGTGTCCTGGTTGTAGGGGTTTTGGTTTTAACGGTAAGCACCCTGGGCAGTAGCAAAGTCAGGTCTCTGGAGACCTCCGGGGTAAGGTGGCGGCTGGAAAAACATGATGGTCCCTATGTGCTGAATTTTGATTTCACGCAAGTGCCTTCTAAGATCCAGAGCCTAGAAGTAGACCTACCACAAGTTGACCTGAGCGGTTACAACCGCCTGAGTTTTTCTGTAAGATTGTTCAACGCGCGCGAGAAAGAATTAGGGGCGCTTAAAGTCACCCTGATGAATCGAAGAAAAGAATCCTCTCACATTTATCTTTCCGACATAACCCCGTCCTGGCAAAGCCACAAATTATCGCTATCGCAATTCGGTAAAATTCAAGATTGGTCTAACCTTACACAGCTCGTTTTTTCTTTAGAGGAATGGAATCTCAACCCCAAGAAAGGGCAGATTTTAATAGACGCGATTGAGTTCTCAAAGAACTGATCGCACGCAATGAGGAGGAGTCTATGGAAATTTTTGCAATCGCAAATCAAAAGGGCGGATGCGGCAAAACCACAACAGCGACCAATCTGGCGGCAGCCCTGGCCTTGAATGGCAAGCGCACGCTCTTGGTTGACCTTGATCCTCAGGCCCATGCCTCTTTGGGGCTGGGGGTGGACAAAGAGATCAGTATTTACGATTGCCTGTCTAAAATCAGCAAGAACAAGTGCGGTCTCAAAAACATTATCGTCACTCTGCAGGCCAATTTTGACCTGGCGCCTTCCAACATCATGCTTTCTACAATTGACCAGGAGATGTCGGACGAAATCGGCAGAGAGTCACGGCTCTA
>JAZDLY010000131.1:0-3329 GCA_043801485.1 Candidatus Omnitrophota bacterium
TTTATTGCTATTTTTATCTTTTAGCGCATTATCTTTATTCAACAGCGGCCCATATCTTAAAATTAGCCTCAAGGCATTATTTTTGAAATGGTTTGAATACGTTTTGATCTTTGTCATGGTCCAGGATGCCTTAGGCTCAAAGAAAAAGGTTTATTATGCTTTTTTTATCTTTTTGGCGACGAGTGTCTTTGTCGGGTTCGATGGGCTGATCCAGCGGCAAATCGGCTTTGACCTCTTATGGCAGCGTCCCTTGCAACAGCTCTCCAGCGGGCTATGGGCCATCACGGCAACCTTCAACCATCGCAACGGTTTCGGCGCCTATCTTTTATTCCCCGTTGTTCTGTTTTTGTCTCTTTTGTTCCAAGGTAAAAGACGAAAGCTTCCACAACTAGGTCTGGGGACAGCTGCATTGCTGCTCTTGACCTGCCTGATGTTGACTTATTCAAGAGGCGCGTGGTTAGGTTTTTGCTCTGCTATGTTCGTTTTATTATTGTTTTCAAAGCAGGGCAAGGCCTTCATCGGAATTTTTGTAGGATTGTTTCTTCTTTTTTTGGGTTCAAGTCCCTTATTCAGGGATCGTTTATTGTTCATGTTTGCCTCCGGTGGCGATGCAGATCGATTCATTTACTGGAAGGCTGCCTGGGACATGATCAAGGTCCATCCGTATTTGGGAAGCGGGCTGGGAACTTTTATGCAGTATTCTATTCAATATGCACCAAATGTTTACGAGCATTATGCCCACAATTGTTTCTTGCAGATATGGGCCGAGACGGGTATATTCAGCTTGATAAGCTTTATGGGATTCATCGGGATTTTGCTTTGGCGGGGGATCTCAGCGCTTCGGACGCATCAAAACCCCTATATTCTGGGTATATTTTGCGCGATTTGCGGGTTTCTTGTTCACAGCTTCTTTGATGTTCAGTTCTATTCCATCCAATCCAGCGTTCTTTTTTGGTCAATGGCAGGGCTTTTGAATGGTTTGTTGACCAAGAAGTCTGATCCCGCCTTTTTTGCCAATAACTGATTGCCCCATAAGGGGTTTTGTGTTAAAATTATGCGCTATGGCAGAAGCCAAAAGGGTATTGTTGTTGTATATCACGGATCGCTCAGGGCACCATAGCGCTGCCCTGGCAATCAAGCGAGGCCTGGAGCTCAAAGACCGGCGCGTGCTTGTGTCTTGTGTGAATGCCTTTCAGTATGTTTTTCCGGTTGCCGAGCGCCTGATTCATCGCTTGTATCTGGCGGTCATCAAGAAAGCTCCTAAAATATGGGAGTTCATCTATGACAATCCCAGAGTGGTTAAATCCAGCGATTATTTAAAAGGCAAGATTTACAATCTTGGAATCAATCGCTTGAAGCGCCTTTTGGATGAATTCAGGCCCGATGTGGTTGCCTGCACACAGGCTTTTCCTTGTGGTCTCGTCGCCGGCTATAAGGAGCGTTTTAAAGTCCGTCTGCCATTGGTAGGGGTTCTCACAGATTTTGCTCCTCATGCCTTCTGGGTTGCCGAAGCCGTGGATCAGTATGTTGTGCCCTGCGAAGAAAGCAGGGGGCTATTGGTAGAGAAGGGCGTTGCGTTTAAAAAAATTAAAACATTGGGGATTCCCATTGACCCAAAATTCATCGACAGGCTTGATCGACAGGAGCTTGTGGCCAATTACGGCCTGACAGCCGATGTGTCCGTCGTCCTGATCATGGGCGGAGGGCACGGATTAGGTCCCATCACGCAAACCCTCAAAAACTTAGACCAGGCAAAGCAGGACCTGCAGATGGTCGTTGTCTGCGGCCTTAATAAAAAGCTGTTCGATTGGATCCAGAGACATCCGTTTAAAAAACGGATTTTAAGCTTCAAATTCACAGACCAGGTTGATCGGCTCATGTCGGTGGCCTCTGTCATTATCACCAAACCCGGCGGCATCACAACAGCCGAGGCCCTGGCAAAAAGAATCCCCATGATCATCTTGAATCCCATCCCGGGCCAGGAGGCGCGCAACACGGCACTTTTGACAAAAAACAAGGCCGCCGTTAAGGTGGACCAGGTTGCTGATGTGTTGCCTACGATCGAAAAGCTTTTGTCGCAGCAGAAGACTTTTGCTGGGATGTCTGTGTTTAACCCTTTGGCGGAATATTCAAAACCCCATTCGGCCTTAGATATCGCAAGCATGCTCTTGTCGCTGTGTTAGCCTATTATTTGTACAAATTTGCGCGTTTTTTCACGGTCCGCATGTCTCCGGAGGCTGGTTATGCCCTGGCGACCTTTTTGTCCTATGTGAAGTACTACATTTCTCCTCGGGATCGAAATGCCGTGATCGAGAATTTAAAACGCATCCTTCCGGCGCAAGATCAAAAAAAGGTTAGGCGTTATGCCAAAGAGGTCTTTGTCAACTTCGGCAAATATCTGATTGAATTTTTTCGTTTTTCACTTTTGACGAAAGACGATTTGGGTAAATTTCTAAAGATACAGGGAATTGAGCATATTGATCATGCGCTCAAAGACGGCAAGGGGGTTATTGTGCTCTCGGCCCATATGGGCAATTGGGAGCTTGGAGGCGTTTTTATGGCGCTTCTGGGATATCCCATGGTCGCGGTGGCCTTGCCTCACCGACACCACAAAGTCAACGCGCTTTTTAATCAGCAACGAGAAAAAATGGGTGTTGCTGTTATCCCGTCCCTGGGTATGGCGCTTCGCAGGGTGTTTGCGGCTTTGCGGGCCAATAACATGGTGGCCCTCGTAGGGGACAGAGATTTTACGACCACAGGGCTGAAGATGGATTTTCTGGGAGCGCAAAAAATCATACCCCGCGGACCGGCATTTTTGGCGCTCAGGACGCAGGCGCCTATCATTCCCGCTTTTGTCATCCGCCAGAAAGACGACACGCACATCCTGGAATTTTTAAAGCCCCTTGAGGCTTCGGATACAGAAGAACAGCTCATGGATCAATACGCGAAAATCATGGAAATGAAAATTCGGCAATATCCCGACCAATGGCTTTTGTTTAGGGAGTTCTGGAGAGAATGAGAGTTATTTGCGTCATCCCGTCGTTTAATGAGGAACAAACCATTGGATGGATTGTTGCGAAATTGACGTCTGCCGGTTACGGCGTTGTCGTGGTGGACGATGGGTCGTCTGACCAAACGGCAAAACTCGCCCGCCAGAGCGGGGCTGAAGTCATGGTCAACCGGCACAACCTGGGTAAAGGGGCTTCGCTGCGTCGTGCCTTTGCGATTCTCAAAGAGCGCGAGGATTATGATGTTGTCGTCATGATGGATGCCGACGGCCAGCATTTGCCTTCGGACATTCCTTTGTTTCTCAAGCACTACCGGCATGA
>JAZDLY010000132.1:0-3273 GCA_043801485.1 Candidatus Omnitrophota bacterium
CGTTATGGAATTGGCCAAAAACGTCAAAGCCGTATCCGACCTCAATTTTGTCTTGACCTTAACGATGCCCGGATTGATCAGCAACTTGGGATGCAACACACGATACGCCACATCGATATTGGCCTTGAGCATCTCCCACAAAAAAACAGGGATATAGTAAACAAAAAAATACCAGTAGCGATGGGGATGTTTTAAAAGATAGGGCCTTTGGATGAAGAGATCTCCGGTGAGCCAGGAAACAAAAATGGCCGCAAGGATACCGATCGTCAAATGCTGGCTGTCCGGCGGCCACGTCAGAAGGCTCCAGGTCACGAGCGCCGTTAGAAATAGAATAATCCTTTTCTTCATTTTTTCTTCCTTCTACGAAACATTCCTAAAAACAATAGCGGCGTATTTGATCCCTTCCGAGATAACAAAAGATGCTGCCTTGAGAAAAACATCTTTGATGCCGCCAAACAAAAGCACGCCCCCCACCAAGCAAATGAGCGCCAGGGCCTCCATGGACAACCGCATAAAAAGAGGAACTTCTTTGACCTGTTTCCATCTTGCCTTCGGCGTTCCGAAAAACGCATATTTCATAACTTTGGTAAACGACGCCAATGTCAAAAAGCTGGCCACAACAGCCCAAAACGCATAGCCCAGGCGCCCTGCCTGCACCGCGGCAATGATGATAATGAGCTTGCTCCAGAAACCGTTAAAAGGCGGTATGCCGGCAATGGCCATAGAGGCCGTGAGGGTCGTTGCGCCGGTCACGGGCATCCTGGTCATCAATCCACCCATTTTCTGCAAATCGCGTGTCCCTGTGGCATACTCGACAGCCCCGGAATTCAAAAACAAAAGTGACTTAAAAATAGAGTGGTTGAACAAATGGAACAATCCGCCCAATAGCCCCAACGGAGTCCCCAGGCCAATCCCCAGTACCACATAGCCGATCTGACTTATGGAGTGATATGCCAAAAGCCTTTTGAGATCCCACTGCCCGATCGCCAAAAAGACGCCGATCACCATGGAGAGGGCGCCCAAAAACATAAGGACAGATGAAACCTGAGCCGTGATGCCGAAGATATTAAAAAACACGCGGCACAAGGCGTAGACCCCGAGAGATTTTATCAAAACGCCGGAGAGCATCGCCGAGATGGGCGCCGGCGCTGAAGGATGCGCATCCGGCAACCACGCGTGAAAAGGAACAAGGGCGGCTTTCAAACCAAATCCCATGATGAACAAAACACTCACCAGGAGAATGATTTGACTTGAGCCTTTGTTGGCTAAGAACATGGCCATATCCGCCATGTTCAAGGTCGATGTGAAACCGTATAAAAAGACGATGCCCAATAAAATAAACAAGGAACCGACGGAACCCATGATCGCGTATTTGAAGGCGGCTTCCAGCTCTTGCCGCTCTGTGCCAAAAGCGACAAGGGCATAACTGGCCACCGAGGCGATTTCAAGAAAAACAAAAAGATTAAAGAGGTCACCCGTCACAAGGACGCCGTTCATGCCGGCGAGCATCAGAAGAAATAACGTATAAAATTTCCACTTCGACGTAAACCTTTCCATATAATTGATGGAGTAGATGGAAATCGCAAAGGCCACCAGATTTACCGTCACCAGCATGAAAGACGTCAAGCCGTCTAAGACCAACACGATGCCGAAAGGCGGCTTCCATCCGCCAACGCTGGTGACAAGCGCCCCCGAGGCGGCGATCTTCACCGAAAGAACCGAAATCACCAGGAGGCCTGCCGTCGTCAAATTTCCCAACCAATCAGGCAAGCCTTTTCTGTGTCTTCCTGCCAACGAAATAAGGAATGCGCCTGCCAACGGCAGGATGACAAACAGAGGGATAAGGAAAGCCGCTGATCTCATCCTCTCAACTCCTTGATTTGTGTAATATCAAACGTGCCGTATTTTTCATAAATCCTTATGGCCAAAGCCACCAGCAACGCTGTGGTGGCCAGGCCTATGACGATGGAGGTCAGGACCACGGCCTGCGGCAGCGGATCCACCATGTTGGAAATGTTGGCGTCGGGTGAAAAAATAGGGGCGCGGCCGTTCATCCGATACCCCACCAGAATAAAAAAGAGATTCACGGCGTATTCGGCGATAATCACGCCCACGATAATTTTGATGATATTGCGTTTACGCACGACACAATAAAGCCCGATACAGAAAAGTGTAAGACATAGCAAGTAGATCGTCATTCCTTGGTCTCCGTTTGAAACTTCAATAAAACCAATGCCACAAAAATGGCAAAGAGCCCCGCCCCCACCTTCAAACTGATCGCGATGTTGCACAGAGGGATGATGCCGGCGCTGAAAAGCCTGAATGGCTCTCCCTTTGGCAAAAAATTCAGGAAAAAGACACCGCCCGTGAATCCCAAGACGGCAATGGATAAAAATAAAACCGCTCCCAGGCTTTCAAAAAATGACGTGGCCTCTTTGGGGAGTTTTTTCAAAGCCGCGTCTTTGCCATAGGCCAGCATCAGGTGCACAAAAGAAAGCGCGATAATGACCCCGCCCGCAAAACCTCCGCCCGGCGAGACATGACCGTGCAAGACGATATAAATTCCGTAAAGAAGGATCAGGCCCACGGTCAGGCGCGTGATCGTTTTGACAATCACCGACATCCCTTGTTGGCGCTCTCGGCTCACGATTCATCCTCCTCGGCCACGATCTGGTCTTCTCTTTTTCTCCCCGTTCGCCGCACAATGGCCAGAACACCGATCACGGCCGTAAACAACACCGTGGCTTCCCCCAACGTATCGTAGGCCCTGAAGTCAAGGATGACCGATGAAACGACATTCGTGGCGCCGGTCTTGGTGACCGCCTCTGTGAGATAACGACCGGCCACCCGCATCAGCGGATATCCGAACGCCGGCAGGTCCTGAAAACAGCGATAGGCCACAGAGAGAAATGCGGCGATAAAAATAACCGTAATAAGCGTATTGAGGAACCATCGGCCCGACGTTGAAAAAGGCAAATCTTTCTTTAAGGTCGCCCGGATTAAAATGATGAGTGCCAGGAGTTCGACAACCAGCTGCGTGATGGCGACGTCCGGGGCTTTGAGGATCAAAAAAACAATAGACAGCCCCAAGCCGACGGCTCCCACGGCCACGACAGACGAAAGAAGGTCTTCGACTTCGATCGCGATGATCGCCCCGATAATCATAAAAATCAACAGAATGTAGAGTTCGACCATTTTATCTCATCAATAGATAGAACAGGACCAGCATCCCCAGCAGACACCACGACAGATATGTCGGCAACACGCCGTTGT
>JAZDLY010000017.1:0-7138 GCA_043801485.1 Candidatus Omnitrophota bacterium
TGCAGGAGCTTGGCGATTTTCTTGCCGCGGTCTTTGACAAACACAGCCGAATGAAACCCGAGAATCCCTTGGGAGCTCTTGGAGTCCTGCGACGTCAGGGGCTTATGGATATTGTTTAAAAACGTAAAAGAATCCAGGACACCGTTGGGGAGAATTTCCAGCTTGCCTGCGCCGATCCCGCCCAGGGGTACGCCGGATTTTACGTTCTGATCAGAAGTGTAATTAGGCATCTTTAGTCAAGGACCTCCGTCATCTCAAACGCAACACCTTGCGGCCCGTCCGGCCCGACAACAGCCACCTGGGTTACCTTAATGCCCTTGCTTGCAAAACTCGTCGGCAGCTCAGGACTGTTGGGGATATTTTCAAGACCGCCGACCTCCCCCGACCACTCATAGGCAAAATCCGGCGTCATGCACCCTGTCTGAGGGTTGGACGTCGTGACCACAAAATTCACGGACTGCTTTGGATCCTGCTTTGCCGGTCGCACGGTCAAATCCACCGCGATCCCTCCGGCCGCGCCGTCCAAAAACAATTTCAGGGCGTATCTCATTTCTTTGATTTCATCGATCTCTTTAAGCCTGGTCTGAGCCAACAACACCAATTCCTCTTTTTCCATATCCAGGCCCTGCGCCTCGGCTGCTTTCAAGAGGGCTGTGTAATATTCTTTGGCTTTTGTGTTGTCTTTGTTCCACTGGCTCAAAAGGCCTAACTGATAGAGACTCGATAGCGCCAGGAGGTCATTGGGAAATTCGTCTTTGGTCTTTGTGAAATAATCAACGCCTTGCGCGACGTCCCTGCAGCCAAGGGTGGTCAAAACACCCAACCGAAATATGATTTTTTGCTTTGGCTCATAGTCCGGATAGATCTGCAGCAGCTTTTGGTATTCTTCAATGGCGCGCTCGTATTCTTTCAGGCGCTCTAAGTTGTAAGAGCGCCGGTACTGGGAGGCGCTGTCAAAAGCCGCATCTGCGGCCAGACCGTGCGCTTTAACATAGAGCGACTCGGCGTAAAACGGATCTGCGCCCTCTTTCCAACCCGTGTGAACAAACCTGTCGGCAACAGCCACCAATTCCTTGCCTTGCGCTTGGGCATCCTGCGAAAATTGACCGACATAATGTTCGAACAGGGCCTTGGCCAAATAGACATTGCCTGCGGATAAAAATTCTTCTGCTTTCGCCTTCAATTCTTCGGCCGGCAAATCAGAGGCGGTTAATTTTTCGACATAGATTTCATACAGGCGGCGCGCCGGATTTTTGTCTTCGAGCGTTGACATGTCATCGGCCATGGCCTTGATCGTTGCCAGGACGTCTGGCGAAGCGCTCAGACTGCCGGCAGTCTGAACCACGTCATTGAAAAGCTCTGAGGCGTTCTCGGGGCCTTCGCCAGAGATATTCCGCCAGCGAAGATAACGGATCCGGCAAAGCAACAACGCGTTATTTTTGGTAAATTTCTCGGCCTTGTCTAAATTTTCTGAGATATCTCTTCGGTAGGCGGGCGCCTGGTCATAGATCCCTTCCCAGTTCTTTGAAGCCTGCCAATAAAGGATTCCTTCGTGCCGCGCGCGGGCCATCATGTAATAAATTTCCGGGCTTTTCGCGTAGCCGGCCTTCAGGCATCCTTTAAGATATTCATAAAGGCCCTCGTGGTCTTTTTTGCAAAAATAGGCTTGCTCGAGTTTTTCCAATGCAGCCCAA
Source organism: Candidatus Omnitrophota bacterium (assembly GCA_043801485.1). Lineage (GTDB taxonomy): Bacteria > Omnitrophota > Gorgyraeia > Velamenicoccales > Velamenicoccaceae > JAZDLY01. The sequence goes on from JAZDLY010000017.1 coordinate 1,695, forward strand.
AGATCTTTGTCTTTTTTTCTGATCCGCTCCGTGGCCGCGGCGATATCCTTGTCGGCATCCGGACATTCCTGCGCCAGACCGACGGACGTTGCCAAAAACAAAAGCGCGATCAACACGATGCGACGCGGTCTATTGTGCAGTGCGCTGTTCATCTCTTCTTTCCGTTCTTCTTCTTGTTGTTCTTTTGAACATCGTGCGGACGTTTCCAAAATTCCCGGATGACGTAATAGGCCTTGCGGGGAACGCGCTCATCAAGGTTTCCCTCTTTGGCTTTCTGGAGACCGACAATGCCGAACCATTCTTCGTTCATGTTCATGTTGCGCTCGGCCTTGATGTCAAAATAATACGCGCCATTGGACCAATTGGATTCGGTGTCGTGGATCGCCCACGCATTGGCATCATACTCTTTGTGCTTCCACCACTCATCCGTCCACTCGAACATGGCCCCGCCAAGACAATTGCCCGTTCCGTTTGGGTTGTTCGCCAGATTTTTGTAAATCTCCGACCACTGCGATTCCAAAAACATGGCCTGCGCGCCCTGGTCTTCTTTTTTCTGATAGGCGTCGTAAGCATCGCAGCCAAACTCAATGAACACGATGGGCTTATCAAATGTTGCCTTCAGAGAATTGAAAATATTGCCGAATGTTTTGCCGCGGTAAATCACACATCCGATGATGTCCACGGCCGGCGCAAATTCGTTGGCCACATCCAGACAAACCAGCTCGCCGTTGCCCATGGCCACCGGGTGCTGGGGGTCGATGTTGTGGATCTCCTCCGTGATCTCGTTAACCAGCTTATAATACGTTTCGGCGCGCGCCAAAAGACAGACGCGGGCATCCCCGAGCCCGTCGATGCGGTCGCTGGACCAGGGATTGACCTTGCCGCTAAACGAATAATTGTTCTCATTGCCCAAAACCCAGAACAAAATCCCTTCCTCGTCTTTGAGGGCCGTGACCATATCCAGGGCTTCTTTTTTCACTTTGGTCCTGAAATCAGGATCGTCATAAAACGGAGCCGGATAATTCCAGAAACTCAACCAATTGCCCATGATGGTGCGGATGCCATAAAGTTTGTATAAGTCCCCAATGACTTTTCTCACGGCCTCGATATTTTCGCCGGGATGATAAAAACGCACCGTGTTGACGCCCATCTTTTTCATGAGCTCGCCGTCTTTTTTCCAGGGTTGCGACGGGTCAGACCACCAATCATAATCGTGGGATTTTCCGATAGGGATAGGGGCATAGCAGACCCCTTTGATGATATAGGGCTTGTTGTTGACCAAAAGCTGGTAATGGCCGTTGGCAAGCGTCTTGACAGCAACCTTCTTTGCGGCCGGGGCTTTGCCCATACCGGTCAAAAGAAAGATGGCTCCAAGAAAAACAGAGATCGTTAGAAAGTTGCGTTTACTCATTTCGTTTTACTCGACGCATAGGGCATAGGGCTTGGCAATGTTGGTCACCAAGCTCTATGCTCTAAGCCCTTAATGATACAAATGGGACAGTCCTGTTTGTATCATTAACTCATTCTTACTCGTACTTGATCTCATCCAGATAGAATGTCGCGCCATCCGGATTGACGTCAAGGTTTGTTGCCCAGCAAAAACCTCCGATAATAAAGGAAAGGTCCTTGCCTTTCAGATCGATTGTGTACTGTTTCCATTCTTTATCCAGGATCACAGGACCAATGCCGGCTGTATCGGAATCCGAATACTCACCCATGATGCCGCCGATTTTGAACTCTTCGATCCTCTCGCCGCCCTTCTCGCCTCTGGCCCAGAAGGTGACTTTGGTTGCTTTGGACAAATCAAAGCCGCCGTCGGCACCGCCCCAGTTGTTGGCCGGGTTTTGCCAATAGATCCCCGCCCAACGGGCTCCGTTGGAGGCCTTGTTCGTATAGGCGATCTTCAGGCAGTTCTTGCCGAAATACGGATTTTCCGCCGAACCGACATCGAGCTTCAAATCGCTGTAGTCGCCCATCCAGCCTGACGGAATAAAGTGATTGGAAATCGAGCCTTTGTCCGCATAAACGTAAAACGGCACGGGCTGAACTTTCCGGCCTTCTTCCTTCAGGCTCGCATCGTAGGAAAACTTAATGCTGTCTAGATAAAACGTGATCCCGTTCGAGTTGGAATCTGCATTCGCCACCCAGCCAAAACCACCGCTGATGTAGGAGAGATCCTTGCCGGCGAGATTGATGGAATACTGCTGCCACGTTGTTGTCAGTTCCATCGGTCCGCCTGAGGCAACTTCGGTCGTATCCGGATAAGTCCCTTTGATGCCGCCGACCATGAACTTATCGATGACCTCACCACCCTTTTCACCCTTGGCCCAGAACGTGACCTTGTTGAAACCTGTCAGGTCAAAGCCACCTTTCTTAGACCCCCAGTTGTTGGCCGGATTCTGCCAATAAATACCTGCCCAACCCTGGTTCTGCACTCTCTTGGTTGTGTAGACGAACTTGATGCATGTCGTTCCGCTCTGCGGTTCACTCATGTATTTGTCGTCCATCGTCAGGTCACCATAATCCCCCATCCATCCCGAAGGAATATAGTGATTGTCCGGTGACCTGGCGTCGCCATAGACCACGAAGGTCTTCGCCTCTTTCTTGGCTTCCTGGGCCAAAACGCGGCCGCAGGTCATGGCACAAGCCGCCACCACCAACACTGCTAACCACTTCTTCATGCTGCACCTCCTTGAATGAGCACATAATTTACGGAACGCTAGTGAACGTAAATTATCCGTGCGAATTTAACCCTTGACATTTTTCCATAAAAATGTCAATTAATTTTTCGATTGTTTTCTTTCTTGTCTTACCATTCTTAAACTGCATTTCGCGCTTATGGGCCTCTGATCGCGTCTTCACCTCCTCGACATAAACGACATCAGCGGGTCGTCTTCTTTCAGTAGCTTTTACTTCTCCTTTTCTGTGTTCTAATAAACGTCTTTTCAAATCCTTTGTGTGACCGTAATATTTCGACCCATTGCTACATTTGAAAAATGTCAAGGGTGAATTCGGACTTATCGCTTGTGTTCACTATCGCTCCGCAAGCGATGTCCTCATTCATTTTTTCCACAATTTCTGATACATGGTATAACTTTTTCTTAAATGCCGCAAGAATGGGCTCAAAGTTCCGTCGCCCTGGCCGCAATTCCCCAACCATTCTTCGTGCATGTAGCCATCGGGAAAAGGCCCGACCCATAAACCCTTGGTGTCGTGGACAGCAGGCTCGTATCCCTTCCACCATTCGTCGAGCCACTCAAATGAGATGCCGCCGATGGCATTGCCGCTGCCTTCTTCGAAGGCGCTATTGCCGACGATGTCCTCCCAGCAACTCTTCAGATACTGAGCCTGGGCCTCTTCGGACTGTTCGCGGTTCCAGCAATAGACGTACGCCCCGCAGCCGTATTCGGTAATGATGGCCGGCTTGTCCGCTAAATCCCGAACCACCTGCCAGTAAGATCCGAAGCCGTAATCGCCGCGGTAGGCATTGGCGCCGAAAACATCCACATCCGGACAATGCTTTGCAAAACGATCAAAATACAGCGTGTCGCCGCTGGCGATCGCCACCGGATGCTCGCGGTCCAAAGACTTGATCAGCAGGGCCGCTTCGTTGACGAATTTAAAGAACGTCTCCGGTTTTTTGTCGGCGTTGCAGGCAACTCCATAAACATTTTCATTACCCAGGAGCCACATCAGGACATACGGCTCATCCTTGAATTCCTCGACCATCGTGCGCACAGACGCAAGCATTGTTTTGCGGTGTTCGGGATTTTCATAGTCCGTGCCCGGATCCCATTCCGCGCCGGACCCCAGGGCATACTTGCCTAAGAAATCGCCCATGATGACACGGATGCCGAATCTTTTGTAAAGATCACGTAAAATTTCTTTCTGGATTTTGGATGGCTGATGGTAAAGGCGGATGGTATTGACGCCCATGTCTTTCATCAGTTGAAAATCCCCCACCGCGGGCTCATCGGCATCCTGTTTGTTATTCCTGTTTTTGTCCACAAAGGCGTCGTACGGCCCGTCGCATTTGCCGTTTTTGTTGTAATCGTATTCCATCCAGCTGGAGAGCGTGCCTTCGTCCGGGCTCTGGCCGACCTTGGACACGGCATACGTGATGCCTTTAATCATGTAGGGCTTGTTGTCCACAAGAAGCTGCCAGTGGTCATTCTTGTACTGAACGAGCCTGACTTTGCCTGTGCCTACTTTTTTCCTGATCTGGGACTGCGTCTTCCAACGCTCGATGTATTTTCTTAATTTGTCCAAGAGCGTCTCCGGAATTCCGTTTTTCATCAGCTTGCCCGGATCCACGATGAATTTATCATTGGCAACATCGTTGTCAAAGCTGTTTTCCACGCTGATCTTGGCGCCAACCAGCTTCATGTTGACCTGCGGATAATTTTTACAGAGATACTGGATTTTGGCAATTGAGGCAGGCCCCACGTACCACGGCGTGTGCCAATAAGTCCAGCCCACCGCATAGGGAAAATGCACGACGATCGCATAATAGGCCTTAATGGCGTGTTTAACCAGGCCTGCTTTTTCCAGGATGAAGGCGGTATAGAACAACTTCACTCCGGGCGGTTCCGGCGCTACAGCCCATTTTAAAAAGGCAGACTGCAGGTCCGGAGAATTGACAAAATCCCAATGGCTGCCGGTGAGCTTCTTGTCTTTTTTGGCCTGCACAAAAGCCGGATCCCAGCGCACGCTGGTCGTGTTGGGATAAATGCCTTCGCCGACTGCACCCGAGAGACCTTCCTGATCTTTGACTGTGTATTTATAATTGCTCGTGCCTGCGCCTGAGAATTCGCCGTATTTGGCGTAATCCACGATTTCCTCGGTGCCGGCGTCGTGCAGATTAATATTCGTTGGCTGGATCTGGCCGCATTTTTCAACACGGGGATCTTTGCCCAACATGCGGTCAATGCCTTCCTGCGCGGTGGCGGCCAGCTTGAAATACCAACCGCGCGGATCCCAGGCCTGGGCATAACTAAATTCTTCTGCAATCAGACGAAAGGCCTTCATGGCCTCGTCTTTCTTGCCTTCTTTTTTCAAGGCCTCTGCTTTAATGAACTGGCTCATGGCAACATTGTTGAGAACATCGTAGGCTTCCATCTGCTCTGCCGGCGGGAAATCTTTCAAGGCCCTCTGCTCCTGCCTAGCCTCTTTGCCAAAACGCCTGAAGACTCCGTCCACCGTCGAATAGCAGGCTTTAAAATCGCCTTTGTCTTTGGCCTTGCGCGCCTGCGCAACCAGCTCTTTGAGCGTCGGCTCAGCGGATTGTTCGGCGACGGCAGCCACCACCACCGTCGCTGACACCTCGACGGCAATCTCATTGGCCACTGTTGCGTCTTGAGCAAAACAGTCCATAGTCCACAGTCCACAGACCATGGAAAAAACCAGAATATAAATTGTTTTTGTCAATTTAAAATTTTTATGTT
>JAZDLY010000141.1:0-7190 GCA_043801485.1 Candidatus Omnitrophota bacterium
CTTTATGAAGACATGGGGCGCCGCGAGGATGCCCGAGCAGAATTTAAAAAAGAGGCTGATCTGTGCAAAAAAAGACTCTCCGCCAATCCCCAGGATCAGGCCAGCCTGATTTTTCTGGCCGTAGCGCACAGCGGACTGGAAGAATACACCGAGGCCTTGGCGGCCATCAGGAAGGTTCTGGCTTTGGATCCCCGTAACGGCGAGGCGATCTACACGCGCGGATTGATTTTTGAGAAGATGGGAAGATTTTCTGAGGCCTTGAGGGATTTCCAAACCGCCAAAGGGTTTTTCCTGCGGCACAGTTTTATCGAGCAAGATATCGCGCGCGTAAAGCGAGGGTTGAGTAAATAGTTTTTTGTTTTCATCCGCACACATCAGAAGAGGGCCCGGTAGTGATGCCGGGCCTTTTTCTTTTTTGCTGCACGGTTTTGCCTTTATCCTTTTCTCCGCTTGCGTCAATTTCTTTCCCACCTTCGATGGGACTTCCTGCAATGACACTAAGGTCGGTCGTACGCCAACGGTCTTTCGCAGCTCGGTGCTCAAGCTGCTGGCTTCAGCCGAAGGCTGATCCGCCTGCGGCGGAAAAATTGACATGTCGCTACGAAAAGGATAAAGGCAAAACCATTCAACAACGCGAGCCCAAGACAGACCTTTGTGACGGGTTTTTTGATTGGGCGTAAAATTGTTTTGCGCGGGGGTTTGTTTGAGCTTATAATCTGGGATGATGTCCAACGAAGCCACCCCCAAATTCCAATTCCCCCACGTCTATATTGTCGAGGCCTCGGCTGGTTCAGGCAAGACCTATTGTCTTGCCAAGCGCTATGTGCAACTGCTCCTTGGCCCGAACATTCCTTTTCAGGACGCCCCTTTGAAGAATATCCTGGCCATCACTTTTACCAACAAGGCAATGGTGGAGATGAAGGAGCGCATCCTGGAATTCCTGAAAAAAATCGCCCTGGATCAATTCTCCAGCTCTGCGGAACAGAACGAGCTGCTGTTGCCTCTGGGGATGGATGCGGCCTGCGCGCGGCTCAAGGCCGAGGCGATGCTGGATGAGCTCATCAAGAACTATAATTTCTTTCAGGTGCAGACCATTGATAGTTTTATCAATGCCATTCTTTCGGGCTGCGCTTTCAAGCTGGATCTTTCTGCGAGTTTTAAAATAAAAACAGATTATCGTGATGCTTTGGCTTACAGCCTGGACCGCCTGGTGGACCGCGCAGCGACTGAGGCCGAACCGCGGGCCCTGTTTCACAGGTTTTTGATGCAGTACCTGCATTTGGAAAACAGGAGCGGATGGTTTCCCAAGCGGGAGATTTTGAAAAAACTCCAGCAGTTGTTTTTCATCAACAACAAACATCTGGGGGCGTTCCTTGTTCCCGCTATTTCCTTTAAAGAATTGAGCCGGCAGAAAGCCGCGGTGCTGAAAAAAATGCGGCGTCTCAAAGAGATGCTGCCGCCGGAAACCCGGGCAGATTTTAAAAAGACGCTGTTGTCTTTTTGTTTGTCCCCGCATGATTCTTTTGATCTGCAGAACGTCTCAAAATTTTTTGCTCGTCCTGATTTTCCGATCACCAAACAAGGCCATTTGAGCGCAGCGGTTGTCAAGCTCTGGGCATCCCTGCGCCGTGACCTGCGGGTCTTGGCAGAGGCAGAGTCGGAGTTTGTTTTCGGCGCCTACGTGGAAATGCTGCGGGAGGTTGCCAAGGATTTGCGCCTTTTGGCCAGCCGCGAAGATGTGTTATTTTTAGAAGAGCTCAACAAACAGGCCCGATCTCTGTTTGAGGAAAAAGCCCTGACCGTGCCGGAGCTCTATTACCGCCTGGCCACTCGCCTGAAGCACTTCCTGATCGATGAATTTCAGGACACCAGCCGCCTGCAGTGGGAAAATATTTTTATGATGGTCGAAGAGGCCCTGGCCACCGGCGGTTCGCTGTTTTATGTCGGCGATAAGAAGCAGGCTATCTATCGGTTCCGCGGGGGAGAGGTTTTGCTCTTTGATGCCGTGCGGGCCAGGTTCAAGGGGCACCGCATCATGACCGAACACCTGGTGACCAATTACCGCAGCGAAAAAGCGATTGTCGATTTTGTCAACGCTGTGTTTTCAGTCGAGAACCTGCGTTTGTTCCTGGAAGGTCAATCCGAGTCTGGCAAGAAAAGGGTCCTCGGTTCTGCCGAAATCCGTGGCATTTTGGAGGTTTTCCAAGGAAGTCAGCAGACAACCTTGCCCGGTAAAAAAGCCGGTTATGTTCAGGTCCGGCACTTGGATTCCAAGAATAAAGAAGAGCGCAACCAATTGACTCAACGCAATGTGCTGGCACTGGTCGAAGAGCTCACACAGCGGGGGTTTGCGTATCAGGACTTGGCGCTCTTGACGAGGAAGAATGACGATGTGGAGCTTCTGACCGAATGGTTTTTGGGCCAGGGCATTCCCGTAGAATCGGAAAAGACACTCAACATCCGCCACAACGCTTCCATTAAAGAGCTTGTTTCGTTCTTAAAATTCCTGAATTCCCCCATCGACAATGTTTCTTTTGTTTCATTTTTGTGCAGCCCGATGTTTGTTAGAGCCACCGGGTTGGAAATGGCGGCCATGCACGGTTTTGTGTTTGCGTTGCGGCAGAAGAAAACTCAGGAAACTCCGGTTTACCTCTACAGGGAATTCAGGCGTCAGTATCCCCCAATATGGGAACGCTATTGCGAAGAATTTTTTCAGAATGTGGGTTTTGTTCCCTGTTATGAATTGACGGTGAGCATTTTAGAAAAATTTCGCTGTCTGGAGCATGCCGCCGATCATCAGGGATTTTTCATGCATTTTCTGGAGCTCATCAAATGTCAGGAAGAAGAGCATGTCGGTCTGGCCGCCTTCCTGGAATATTTTGACCAGGCCCCTGATGAGGATTTATACCTGAAGGTCGCCCAGACCAATGCCCTCAAAATCCTGACGGTTCATAAGGCCAAGGGCCTCGGATTTCCGGTTGTTATCCTTCCTTTTCTGGAATTCAACGTCAAGGTTGAGCCCGACGTATGTCTCGTCGAAGACCAAGGTTTAAGGCTCAAGCGTATTCATGAGGCCGCCCGATTATTTTCACCTCAGCTCGAGGAAGAGTACAGAGGGGAATACACCAAGGCCTTTGCCGATGAATTGAACAGCATTTACGTGGCCATGACCAGGGCCAAAGAAGAATTGTATATCTTTGTGCCGGAGCGCGCCGAGAAAGGAACCAACAAAGTCAAATTGTTGTTGCCGCAAGCGCTTGCGACTGTCGGGCAGCCGGCCAGGCGATCCAGGGCTGATCGGGGCCGGAGGCCGGACGGTGTTGAAATCCCTGTTTCGCGGTATCGCGATTGGGTGCAGTTTTTAAACGATGAATTCACCGATGCGCAGGCGATCGAACATAGAGAAAAAATCTTAAAAGGAGACGTGCTGCACAATATCCTGGCGTTGCTTGGCAATTGCCAAGGAAAAGATACAGAAGAGATGCTTAGCGACGCGTTCCTGAAAACCAAATTAAAATTCCCTCATGCGGATGATTTCGGTACTTATGAAGTTCTGGTGCGGCGTTTGTTGTCGTGGGACTCGGTCCGCCCATTTCTCTTTGTCAAAAAAGGGGATGTGTATCAGGAAAAAGAAATCGTTGGTTTTGACGGACACGCCAGGCGGCTGGACCGCTTGATCGTTACACCAGAGGCTGTTGTGGTCATCGATTTTAAAAGCGGCAGGGAAGAACGCCCGCAGGATGAAGAGCAAGTCCGAGAATATATCGAACTTCTCAAAACTGTTTATTCCGGCCGCAACATTAAGGGTGTTTTGATTTATCTGGATGATTTTATTGTCAAGGAAGTATATGGATAAGATTACAGCGTATCACTTATCGGATGATTTTATCGCGCGGCTTGCCGATTGGGTCCAGGAGGAGGTTATCGATAAGGGCTCGGATGCCTCACGGCTCTGTTTTGTCTTCGGCGGCAAGAGGCCGGCCTTATTTTTAAAAAGGGAACTTGCGAAAAAGTTAAAGAAAAGTTATTTGGCACCGGCATTTTTCAGCATTGACGAGTTTACCGAACACCTGGCGCAAGGAAAGGGCCCCTGGGCCAAGATTTCCGATCTGGATGCGGCGTATTTGATTTTTCAATTGGCCAAGAAACACACGCCGTCTGTTCTGGAGGGCAGGCGAACCTTTGCGGCATTTCTCCCATGGGCCAAAGAAATCCTCTCATTTATCGAGCAACTGGACTTAGAGGACATCAGCCTCAAATCTCTAAAAGATATTCAATTGCACGCGGCCATCGGTTACGACGTTCCTGATGATATCAACCGGCTCTTGAGGCATATCGTGACATTGCGCCAGGTATTTCATGAGGTTCTTTTTGAACAAAAGTTAGCCACGCGCGGCCTCCTTTACCGACAGGCAGCAGAGGCGAGCGCTCGCGCGGAGTTCCCCGCTTTCGATCATATTCTTTTCTGTAACTTTTTTTATTGCCACAAGACCGAAGAACAAATTTTTAAGGTGCTGCGCGAAAGGGGCAAAGCCCTGTTTTTCTTCCAAGGTGATCCCTGTGACTGGACGGTTCTCTCGCGCGTCGCAAAAAATTTAAATGTCCAGCTGCAGCCTACGGCAGCAGCTGTTTCCAAGGCGCCCGAAATTTCATATCACGCCGGTTTCGACCTGCATTCACAGGTTTGCCTTGTGCGCGAGATCCTCAAGTCCAAGAAATCCCTTGATCGGGCGGTCATCGTCCTGCCGGAACCCAACAGCATCATCCCTTTATTGTCGGAGATTGCCGTTTTGGCGCGTGACTTCAATGTCTCGTTGGGTTATCCCTTGAACCGCAGCTCTCTTTATGCGCTCTTGGAGGTAATGTTCGCAGCCCAACAGACAAGAAAAAATAACTCCTATTACGCCAAAGATTATTTGAAAGTTTTATCGCATCCGCTCGTCAAAAATTTGTCGGTGTCGGGCCCGGCAGCTGCCACGAGAATTCTAGTCCATAAAATCGAAGAAGTTTTGACGGGGATTGTGAAAACGCCTTTGGCCGGGAGTCTCTTTTTGGACCTTAAGGATATCGAAGAGCTTCCGGAACTCACCCATTCAGTCCTTCAGACCACAGGCAAGATGGAATTGGGCGTCAGCCGCAAAGACCTTGAGAAGATTTTGCGAACGGTGCATGAGATGTTTTTCAGGTCATGGCAGGACGTGACTTCGTTTGAGCAATTTGCTTCGTCTCTGGAACAATCGTTGGATTTTCTCGCGCGCCGGAGCCCCTTGGCTCAATATCCTCTGAACCTCAACATCGTCGAAGAAATGTTTCGCTGCCAGCGTGAATTCGCTCATGCGTCGTTTCGGGGGGAGGTATTTGCGCCGACGGAGATTTTTAAGATTTTCCAAAACAGGCTCAAAGATGCGGTTGTGTCTTTCTCGGGCTCGCCGCTCAAGGGGCTGCAGATCCTGGGGCTTTTTGAGACGCGCGCGCTGGCTTTTGATCATGTTATTGTTTTAGATGCCAACGAGGGTGTTTTGCCGAGATTAAAAGTCTATGAGCCGCTCATTCCGCGAGACGTGATGATGAGCCTGGGGTTGAATCGTCTGGAGAAAGAAGATGAGATCCAACGATATCAGTTCCTGAGGTTGATTGCCGGCGCCCAAAAGGTGCATTTGGTTTATCAGAAAAGCGCAGACAAAGAAAAGAGCCGATTCATCGAAGAATTGATCTGGAAAGAAGAGAAGAAAACCAAGACATTGGATGCCGGAGGAGTCCAACAGGGGCGTTTCCGCACGAAGGTGCTTCCCAAAGAGGCCGTGGTTGCCAAAACTGACGACGTGGCGCAGTTCTTGAAAACTTGTCGGTACTCTGCCTCGAGCATCAACACCTACCTCCATTGTCCCTTGAGATTCTACTACCAGTATGTCCTGGGCCTGGAGGAGAAAGAGGATCTCTTAGATGAGCCAGAGGCGGCGGATATCGGTAATTTTGTGCATGAGTTGCTGGAGACAACGTTTCGGCCCTGGGTTGGACATCAGCCAAAACTGGACGAAAAATTTAAAAAACATTTTTTGAAAGAATTTGAGCTTGCCTTTGAGCGCGATCTTGTCCGTAAAATGAAATCCGACGCCTTCTTAACAAAAGAGGTTCTTGAATTCCGGCTCAAGATTTTTCTCGAGCATGAAGAACAGCGGCAGGTCAAGGTTTTGTTGGGCGTTGAAAAAACATTCCTGGACACAATTCCCCTGGCCGAGGGTGAGATCCTTTTTAAATGCAAGATTGACCGCATCGACCGCCTTGTGGATGAAAGCCTCCTGGTTCTTGATTACAAGACCGGGTCCGGCGATGTTTTTCCAAGCCGACCGGAGAAAATCGAGGCTACCGATTTCTCGCGGTCTGCCCTCAAAAAAACAGTCAAGTCTTTCCAGTTGCCGATTTACCTCTATTTCGTTCAGAAAGAGAATAAAGATGCGGTCGTCAACGCCGGACTCTACAGCCTGCGGGCTCCGGAAGGCAATGGAATCTTAAAATGTCTCTTTGGCCAGGAGGATTCTTTTGGCCAAAGACAGAGCGCCATGGCGCTTTTTATGCGCGCTTTGGACGCGGTGACCAGGGAGATTCTTGATGCCGGAGTACCCTTTGTCAGCGATGACACAGACCCGCACTATTGTCAGAATTGCCCGTTTTTCTATTTGTGCCGCTAAAGCCTTGTCTTTTTAGAGAAAAGTGCTTGCCCTTGTTCGCTTCGCTCACAAGGACTGCGCTAAATAAATGGCCTTCGGCCAAATAAAAGGGCTTGATTGTCCTAGGGTTAGGTATAGAATATATACAATATTTTCTATGGATATTAAAGTTTGGGTCTATTCTTTGGCGAGCGTCGTGGTGGTCAGCCTGATTTCTTTGATCGGGATCATCACCATCGGCATTTCCGAGGCGCGGCTCAGGCGGATCTTGATGTTTCTCGTGAGTTTTGCTGTGGGGGCGCTGTTCGGGGATGCTTTTATTCATATCTTGCCCGATATTTTCAGGCGTTCTGACTCAACCCTTCTGGCTTCGTTTGGTATCCTTTCCGGAATTGTCCTCTTTTTTATTCTTGAGAAATTCATCTATTGGCGACATTGTCATTCGGGAGCCTGTGATGCGCATAACCAGCCCGTGGTTGTTCTTAATCTGCTGGGAGACGGTGTTCATAATTTTATTGACGG
>JAZDLY010000144.1:0-6057 GCA_043801485.1 Candidatus Omnitrophota bacterium
TTTATCTTCGCCCTTGCCCTGGGAAAAAGCGGCATCCTCCCGCCCATGCTCGCTGCGTGGCTCAGCCATGCTGTCTTTGCCACCATCGCCCTCTATTACATCGCCCGCCTTCCGTAACTCCCAATAATTCTCGTCACGCGACCGCTTCATGACATGTCAAAATGCTAACTAGGTCTGTCTTGGTCTCGTTCCCTACAGGACCGTTCGACTTTCCCCTGCGAGGAAAGTCTCACTTGATTTCCGGCCTCGCTCTCCCCGAATCCTGTATCGAGGGGGATCCGTGCCCGCTCGGCCTCCAAACATCCTGCTTAAAACAAACCAAGCCAGCCTTAGCATACATCCGATGAAAATATAAAGACTTACTCTTCTTCAAACGGTTTGATCTTGAGCTTGCCGTCTTTGGTTTTGGTGATTACTTCGATTTTTTTGCGCATGCCTTCCAGAGACTTCAGGCACGTGTCGGCGAGCTTGACACCCTCTTGGAATTTCTCGATGGATTTCTCCAGGGAAATTTTTTCCGAGTGAAGGTCATCGACGATCTTTTCCAGTTTTTTCAAATTCTCTTCAAATCCCATCCCTCACCCCTCCTTAATGACACAAATGGGCCTGTCCCTTTTGTGTCATTAACTGCTTTCGAGAACCTCGCTTGTAAATTCTCCCTGCCAGAGCCGCGTCTTGACGAGGTCGCCCTTGGCAAGCTGTGATGCGCAACGGACGACGCGACCATTATCTTCCATTGAGGTCAAGCTGTAGCCCCTCCGAAGCACCGCAAGGGGGCTGAGCACCTCGAGTTGACTGATCAAGCCCGCAAGCCTGAGTTTCTCGCGCCTGAGTGATTCCGAAACGCCGCGGCTCAAACCTTGCGTTAGGTCATCAACTCTTTGGGTGTATTGCGGCACAAAATCCGACAGACTGCGCCACAGATGCTTGACCAGATTTTCGATTGTTCCAACCAATTCCTCCCGCGACGGCATGACGATTTCCGCCGCTGCCGATGGCGTCGGCGCCCGGCGGTCTGCCACAAAATCCGCAATGGTATAATCCGTTTCGTGGCCGATGGCCGAAAGAACGGGAATTTTGGAATGCGCAATCTCGCGGGCAACGCCTTCTTCGTTAAAACACCACAGATCTTCGATGCTGCCTCCTCCGCGGGCCAGGATGATGACATCCACATTGGCCAGCGCATTAAAATCTTTGATGGCAGCGACGATTTCTTCAGCGGCCCCATCGCCCTGAACCCGAACAGGATTGAGCACCACATGGGCTGTCGGAAATCGGCGCGCCAAAACGTGCAGGATGTCGCGGATGACCGCGCCCGTCGGCGATGTAACAATGCCAATGGTCTCCGGCAAAAAGGGCAAGGGTCTTTTGCGACCTTCGTCAAACAGGCCTTCCTTGGCCAGTTTTTCCTTCAGCTGCTCGAAAGCCAACTGTAACGCGCCCTGTCCTTTGGGCTCAACGCTATTGACGTAAAACTGATACTGCCCGTCTTTCTCATAAACACCAACGCGACCGCTCAAAACGACCTTGAGGCCGTCTTTTAAGACGAATTTAAGACCCTGGGAGGCGTGTCTGAAGAAAACACAGCGGATCTGAGAAGTCTGATCCTTGAGACTGAAATACATGTGGCCCGACGAGGGTTGGCGGAGGTTCGAAATCTCGCCTTCGACGCGCACGGCCGTAAAAATATTCTCCAGGACCTCTTTGATGTCGAAGGTTAACTCAGAGACCGTCAACACGCGCGGCTGTTTTGTCGTTGCGGGTTTTGCAGGGTTCACGTTCAGGCGTCCTCGCGCTCGGCCACAATATCTTTTGCTTTGACCTGAAGGCGTTTGATGCTGATGGCCTTGCCTGTTTTTTCGTCGATGTCAACAACAACGCCGTGCAATTGGACATCGGCAACGCCGAGCTCAAACCGTGTCGGCATGCCCGTTAAAAATCGCTCGATGATTTTTTCTTTTTTGCGGCCGATGACCGAATCATACGGACCGGTCATGCCGACATCTGTGATATAGGCCGTGCCTTTGGGCAAGAGGCGTTCGTCAGCCGTCTGGATGTGTGTGTGCGTCCCCAGCACCGCCGAAACCTCACCGTCCAAGAACCAACCCAGGGCCACTTTTTCCGACGTGGCCTCGGCGTGGATATCCACGATGACCACAGGGGTTTCCTTGCGAAGGTCTGCAAGCTCTTCCTGGACAACGCGGAACGGCGATTCCACCATGGCGTCGATAAAGACCTGGCCCAGGAGGCAGACAACGCCGATTTTGGCGCCCTGATTTGTCGTAAACACCGTGCTGCCGCGGCCCGGCGTCACCTTGGGGAAATTCGCAGGCCTGAGCACGTGTTGTTCTTTCATCAGGATCTCGATCACCTCCGGCCTGCGCCACACGTGGTCGCCTGACGTCAAAACATCGCAGCCGGATTGAAACAAGTCCCGGACAATCCTGGCGGTGATGCCTGATCCGCCGGCTGCATTTTCGGCATTGGCGATCACGACATCAATGTGCTCCTCCTGCCGGAGCTTTGGCAACAGACTCTTGACCGCCGCGCGACCGGGAGAGCCAACCACGTCACCGATGAATAAGATTTTAACGCTCATGTTGGTCGATAGTCGATAGACTATAGTCTATAGTTGAAAGACTTCGCCTCTTGGCTATCGTCTATCGACTATTGACTATTGACTGGTTTATTTTGCGTACTCGATCACCCGTGTTTCCCGGATGACCGTCACCTTGACCTGTCCCGGATATTCCATGCCCTCTTCGATTTTCTTGCGGATATCGCGCGCCAGCACAACCGCATCGGCATCGGAAATCTTTTCCGGCTGAACAATGATGCGGATCTCTCGGCCGGCCTGAATGGCAAACGCCTTTTCCACGCCCTTAAACACATTGGCAATGGATTCAAGCTTGTCCAGCCGCTTGACATAAGTCTCGAGCGTTTCCCGACGGGCGCCCGGCCGGGCAGCACTGATGGCATCTGCCGCCACTGCCAAAACGCCGTAAAGGCTGGTTTTTTCCACTTCTTCGTGATGCGCCTCGATGGCCTGCACCACAGTATCGTTCTCGCCGAATTTTTTGGCGATATCAGCGCCAAGCTTGGCGTGGGTGCCCTCGATCTGTTGGTCCAGGGCCTTGCCGATGTCGTGCAAAATGCCGATGCGACGGCCCACCTTGGGATCCAGGTCAACCTCATCGGCCATAACGCCCATGAGCAGCGCCACTTCTTTGGAATGCTGCAAGGCATTCTGACCGAAACTCGTCCTGTATTTAAGGCGACCGATGAGCTTGACCATTTCCGGATGGATGTTATGCACGCCGATGTCAAAAAGGACTTTTTCACCTTCCTCTTTGATCTTAATCTCCATCTCTTTTTTGACCTTCTCGACGATTTCCTCGATGCGGCCCGGGTGGATGCGGCCGTCGCCGATGAGGCGCTCTAAGGAAATGCGCGCCACTTCGCGGCGCACAGGATCAAACCCGGAAAGCATCACGGCTTCGGGAGTATCGTCGATGATAACGTCAATGCCGGTGGCCATTTCAAAGGCACGGATGTTGCGGCCTTCGCGGCCGATGATGCGGCCTTTCATTTCATCGCCCGGCAAGTTCACGACGCTGACCGTCGACTCCACCGCGTGTTCCACAGCGCAACGCTGAATGGCATAGCCGATGATTTCTTTTGCCTTTTTCTCCGAGGTCTCCCGCACTTCTTCTTCGGAACGCTTGATGAGAACGGCCTTCTCGCGGTTCAGTTCGCTTTCCAGACGCGACAGAAGCAGAATCTTGGCTTCTTCCGGCGACATATTGGAAATCTTATGGAGCATTTCTTTTTCTTCCACCAACAGCTTCAAGAGTTCGTCATTTTTAGCCTTCAGCGCGTCTTCCTGGTTTTTGAGCAGACGCCCTTTCTCTTCCAATTCCCGTTCTTTCTTCTCCAGGAGCTCCAGTCGCCGGTCAAGATTGGTCTCACGCTGGCTCATCCTTTTTTCTAAATTGCCGATCTCATCGCGCCGCTCCCGGGTTTCTTTCTCGAAATCCTGGCGCATCTTGAACAAGAGATCCTTGGCATTCAGTTCGGCTTCTCTGCGAGCCGCCTCGGCCTGCTTGGCGGCTTCGTCAACAATGGCCTTGGCCTGGGCCGTCGCGCTTTTTAGCTTTTGCTGGCCGATCGATTTTTTGAAAAAGAGCATCAAAAAAGCAAGAGCAATGCCAATCCCAAAACCAAACATCAAAACAATATAGATATTATGTGTCGCTGACATGATTGTTTGACCTCCTTAATTAGGCAAAGAGAACTTTGCTGACGGAGAGGTCGTGAGATTCTAGCGGCGGGAAATCGCGCACGATCTGAAAATCAAAGGCAAGGCCTACCGTTGGGGTGTCTTTGGGCAGCCGGCTCAAAAACCGGTCGTAATACCCTAATCCTCGACCAAGCCGATTGCCTGCTTCGTCAAAAGCAAGCCCCGGCACAATGACAAGATCTATGGATTCCAACGGGATAGGCCGAATACATTCTTCTTTGGGGTGATGCACCCCGTAAGGCCCGGTCTTGAGCTCTGTCTCGTAATCGCAAAGGATCGAAGGAAAAATATCTCTCGATTCTTTGCGGATGACCGGCACCGCGACTTTTTTGCCTAATGCGATCGTTCGCTTGATAAGCCTCGCTGTGTCAACTTCTCCGTCCAACGAAAGATAAAACAGCACCGTCTTTGCCTGGCAAAACTCTTTGAGTGAAAAAAGTTTCTGGGCAATTCTGGAACTTTTCTTAAGTCGTTGTTCCTCCTTATGTGTTTTAAGCTTTGTCAAAAGCCGTTTGCGTAATTGTCGTTTTTTTTCCTGGATCATGATCCCTGCTTCTTGCGGTAATCTTCGATCGCCGACCTCAGCGCTTCTTCGGCCAACACCGAACAATGCATTTTTATTTTCGGCAGGCCCCCCAGCGCCTCGGCCACGGCCTTGTTGGAAATCTGCAAAGCTTCGTCGATGGATTTCCCTTTGACAAGGTCGGTCACCATGGAGCTGGTGGCAATCGCCGCGCCGCAGCCAAACGTTTTAAACTTCGCATCCGTGATTTTGCCGTCCGCAACTTTGATGGTGAGCCTCATGATGTCGCCGCAGATCGGGTTGCCGACATTCCCCACGCCATCCGCATCGGGGATTTCCCCGACATTGTGCGGATTCAAAAAATGCTGCATCACTTTTTCGCTATATTGTACGTTTTCCATAGTTTAATGAGCGCACAACTTATGGAACGGTAGTGTCCGCCATAAAGCTTCGGCGGATCCGCCAATTATTTTGGCGGAAACGTGAGTTGTACGGTCGAATCAAGAACCTTAATGCGAACCGCAGGTGCATTAGCGAAGTCCTTGACACTTTCCTCTGAATAATTTCAGGTGGGTGTCAAGGAAGCCTGCAGGGTATTGTATCAAGCCCGCAAGGCCCTGTCAATCAAGACAGGGTCACGACCCCCGGCTTAGCGGATTTCTTATAATCCCTGGGGGACATGCGTTTTTTAAGCCGCTGCGTCTGGCCCTTGTCTTTGAGCCTGTTGTAAATCAAAATCCAGGCGCAGTCCCGATCCGGATCCACTTCACACTTGCCCTTGTTCTGGCCTCCGCAAGGCCCGTTCAGGAGCCCCTTGGCGCACCGCGTGGCCGGGCAGATGCCGTCTGTGACATCCAGAATGCACTCGCCGCAGGCGCTGCAGACCTCTTTGAAGCTACCGTTTTGGTCAATTAAAGCCGCAAACAGCGTGTCACAACCCGGATAAATATCAAGATTAAGCCTGTCGTTGTCGCGGATACATTGGACGCCGGAACCACAGGCAAAGACCAAAATCGCATCCGAAGTCTTAAGCGCAGCCCTGTTCTGGGCAAAGGCAATCTTTGCCTGGGCGCTGACACAGGTCACCTCCGGAACCACCGTGCCGGTCACGGTTTTGCCGTTGGTCTTTAAAAATTCGGCCATCTTCTGGACGTCTTCTTCGCCGCCGGTCTTACACGTTGCCGCGCAATCGCCACAGCCCACGATGAAAATCTTTGATTTGCCGGTCAGCAAC
>JAZDLY010000012.1:0-4739 GCA_043801485.1 Candidatus Omnitrophota bacterium
CGGCTCGGTTACATTAACAAGTGCCGGTGCGGCAGCTACAGCTGATGTTGCCGGTTCTCCTTATGCCATCACACCCAGCACTGCAACAGGCGGAACCTTTGACCCGGCGAACTACAGCATCACGTATTACGACGGCGCTTTGACCGTGAACCAAGCTCCTTTGAGCATTACAGCCAGTGATAACAGTAAGGTCTACGGCGATGTCCTGACATTCTTAGGCACAGAATTCATTACCAGCGGTCTGAAGAATGCTGACGACGTCACCGGCGTGACCTTGACGAGCTCTGGCGCTGTTGGCACAACCGGAGTCGGTTCTTATGACATCGTTCCCAGCAATGCTGTTGGCTCAGGCCTGGGCAATTATGACATTACTTATCACAACGGAACTCTGAGCGTTACCCCAAGAACTCTCGACATCACAGCCAATGACGCCAGCAAGACCTATGGCGATCTCCTGACCTTTGCAGGCACAGAATTTGCTTCCAGCGGTCTTCAGAATGGCGAGACCATTGGCTCAGTAACCCTGAACAGTTCAGGCGCTGCTGCCACAGCTAATGTTGCCGGTTCTCCGTATGCCATTACTCCGAGTGCCGCAACAGGCGGAAGCTTTGATCCTGCGAACTATGACATCACTTATCATGACGGCGCATTGACTATAAACAGATCTACAGGCCTGACCATTACAGCAGATGACGCAACAAAGACCGGTGGCGATGTTCTGACATTTGCCGGCACAGAATTTACCGTGACCGGATTACTCAATAGCGATGCAGTAGATAGCGCGACCATGACCAGCGCCGGTGCCGTGGCAGGGGCCGCAGCCGGTGACTACGGCATCGTGCCCAGCAATGCCGTTGGCACAGGTCTGGATAACTATGACATCAACTATGTCAACGGAACCCTGACGGTCAATGCAGCGCCTGTTCCTCTAGAGCTCTTTGCGCAGTATGAACAGCTAAGATACAAGCTTCCTTACCTGGAACAATTGCAGCCGAAACAGATCAATCCGCTGGACCTTATTTCTTCCACGGACTGGACCGGGCCGGTGTATTTCTATCACCCATTGACCGAAACAAACATGGCCGCTTTTGATCAGTTCACGCTGGAGGAAGGCGCCTATCAGTTCATCGAAGGGAATATTAACATCATTGGCCACGCTAACATCCCGCCGATGCTCGAAGAAATCAAGAAGAGGGGCGTTGTCCCACTGCCGTAAATGAGGCCATAACTTACGCAAGCGATAGCGCGAAGCGTAAGTTATTTGGCCGAATCAAGCACCTTGTGTTGTACGCCGAAGGCGCATCCAACGAAGTCCTTGCGAGCGCAAGCGAGCGAGGATTAAATCCCGTTTCCTGCAAGGAGTACTTCGGCTATTTCCAATGAAAGTACGACGCAGCGTTTAGCGATCGGGATAGAATTCCAACCAGAGCGAATCCATGCCCTGCATCAAAAATGCAGGGCATTTTTTTATAGCAACTTGCCCGGATTGCGGATATAATGCTTTACAAAACGAGAGGAGCCCAACATGAAAAAACACATCGTTATTTTATCCCTGGGGTTGTTCGCACTTGGGTGCGGGGCAAGTCAGCCTGAAAAAAAAGCGGTGCTGGCCCGGGTCAACAACTACGAAATCACTGCCCAGGAGTTCCAGCAGGAATTCAAGGACTCTCCTTATGCGGCCCTCGGCACTCCGACGGCAAAAAAGGATTTCCTGGAGAGCCTGATCAACCGCAAGCTTATCTTGCAGGAGGCGCAGGCTTCCGGTCTGGACAAGGACCAGGCCTTTTTGAGGTTGATCGAGAGATTCTGGGAACAGTCACTACTTAAGACCTACTTGGACCAGAAAATGCCCCAGATCCACGCGCAGGCGCAGGCCGCGGTGAATGAGGGGATGATCCAGGAGGCCTACAACAAGTTGGTCCATGAGGGCAAGACCGATAAGTCCTATGCCGAAATGCAGGACCAGATCAAATGGGTGCTGATCAAGGCCAAAGAAAGTACCCTTCTCAACGAGTGGCTGGTTCAATTGCGCCAAAGAGCGGATATCAAGGTCAATTTAGAGGGTCAGGGAGGTCTAAAATGAACAACACAAACACGACTTACCGCCGCAAGAATTATTTTATCGATAAGGAATTTCAGGCAAAGTTCATCTTGAAATTCTGCTCCCTGGTTGTGATCGCCGGGATCTTGACGATCGGCATCGTCTATCTTCTGGCCTCGCAGGCCACAACGGTCTCCATTGTCAACTCGCGGGTCGTTGTCCGCAGCACGGCGGATTTCATTCTGCCTGTGTTGGCGCAGACCGTGGCTGTGGTGGTCGTCTTTGCAGGTCTTGCCACGATCCTGTTGACCTTATTGTTCACGCATAGGATGGCAGGCCCTATTTTTCGCTTCAGAAAAGTCCTGGAGACCTTAGAACAGGGTGATTTTTCCAAAGGGTTCAATATCCGCAATTTTGACCAGCTGCAGGCTTTGGCCGATGCCCTCAATCGCGTGATTGGCAACAACAAGGATCACCTCAGGGCCTCAAAAGAAGCCTTAAACACCCTGGAGGAAAAAGTAAACAGCCTTTTGGTCGGGGCAACGGATGAACAAAAAAGCCGCATTGCGGACATCAAGGCGTCGTTGACAGCAGCCCAAAAGCAGCTGGATTATTTCAGAACCTCATGACATTGGTAAAGAAAAGCTGCGTCTTTTTTTTCCTGGCGTTCTTGTTTGCAAGCGGAACTTCTGTATTTGCTCAACAGGCCGATGACGGTTTTGGGCCTGCCAAAAAGACAGAAGCTCAGCACTTCAGCGTCTATTATAAGCAGCAGTTGGATCCTTCGAGTCTCGCCAGGCAGCTTGACGTCAGCGCAACGGATAGCCTATTGGCAGGCAAGCCCGTCGGAGCGCAAGGGTCTGCGGACACAGAACTGGCAGCGGCGTTGGATGTTCTTTTTTCGCTTGTCTGCGACGTCCTGGACATGCAGCTCTACAGTTATAAAGGCAAGATAAAGATTTGTCTTGATGAGGGGCAGCTGAAGATCCTTTACAACAATTTATACGGCAAGGACCCCCCCAACTCCGGGCATGTCGGCTCTTTTTATGTGCATGAGCTCAATACGATTTATGTAACAAAGGAGAGTTTCCAGCGCAATATCTTGGGTCATGAGATTGGTCATGCCGTGATCAGTAATTATTTTGTGGTGCAACCCTCGATTAAAATACAGGAAGTCTTGGCAGGCTACATCGAGTATCAGCTTCGCAAATCCACCCCTTAATGACACAAAAGGGACAGACCCTTTTGTGTCATTAACTCAGGAGAGTTATGTCAGAACAGATCATCCAAAAAATAGAACAGCTCAAGCAACAGCGCAATGCGGTCATCCTGGCGCACAATTACCAGCTGCCGGAAGTCCAGGACATCGCCGATCACACCGGCGATTCGCTGGAGCTGTCCCGCATTGCGGCCAAGTCCGACAAAAAGGTCATTGTTTTTTGCGGCGTATATTTTATGGCAGAGACAGCGTCGATCCTTTGCCCTGAAAAAACCGTGCTCATCCCGGATGCCAACGCCGGTTGTCCCATGGCCAACATGATCACCGCCGAGGACTTGAGGGAATTAAAAGAACGGCACCCCAAGGCTGTTGTTGTAGGCTACGTCAACACATCGGCAGACGTCAAGGCAGAGCTGGATATCTGCTGCACATCGACCAATGCGGTGGAGATCATCTCAAAGCTCAAAGACGCCGAAGAGATCATTTTCATCCCGGACAAATACCTGGCAGACTATGCTTCCAAAAAAACAGGCCGCAGGCTTATCTCCTGGGATGGTTATTGCCCGACGCACGTCAAGATTTTGCCTGAAGACATCATCAAGAAAATCCGCCTGCACCCCAATGCCAAAGTCATGGTGCATCCCGAATGCCGTCCGGAGGTCATCGAGCTTGCCGACGAAGTCCTGTCCACGGGCCGCATGTGCATTCACGTCAAGAATTCACCGGATAACGAATTCATCGTGGGCACCGAAGTCGGCATCATCCATCGGCTCCAAAAAGACAATCCTTCCAAAAAATTCTACCCTGCATCAGATCACGCCACCTGTCCCAACATGAAACGTACGACCTTAGAGCGCGTTCTATGGGCCTTAGAAGAGAACAAGACAGAAGTGCGTGTTCCGGAGGATATCCGCCGCCGCGCCCGCAAAGCCCTGGACAAGATGGTTGAAATCGCCTGATACGTTTCCTGTCCTGGATGTTGTTGAAAAGCAACATCAACATAACTCCTTATAAATAAAAGAGTTAAGATTCATCTAAAATATCCACTCTATAACCCTTCAGTCTTCAGCAGGTTAGAGAGTATGGGAAAAGCAACACGCAGGCCCCCCGGCGAAGATGTATTCCCTCCAACAAAGGGTTTGGCCACTCCCACCCAGAAATATCCGTCTTGTTACCCTCTCTAAAACAACAAGTTAGGACAAAACCGGACAAACTTCTGATGAAAAGTGCGTTTTGGCATAGAACCTGCACTGTATATCCTATAGTTGGTCAGTCACAGACATACTAGGACATACCTGGACAACCTTAGACAAAGTCAGACAGAAAATGATAGCCAAGAAACCAAATTTACGCACTAACAAGGAGATCAAAATGGCAAACGGCGACGGAAGTTTTTTGACGATTACCGAAGCGGCCGATCTCATCGGCGTCTCTGCCAAGACCATCATTCGCTGGGAAAAGGCAGGCAAGGTCAGACGC
>JAZDLY010000032.1:0-5286 GCA_043801485.1 Candidatus Omnitrophota bacterium
GCGCTTGGGATTCACCGTCACTTTAAAACAAAAATCAATGACCATCTTGCCTACTAAACAAGCTCATTCCGATATTGGTCAAAAACTGGCGATGCGCCTGAATCGCATCGGCAAAAAATATCCTTTTATCCAAACACACGCGCTTCTCAAAAACGAAGACTTCTGGGCCTTAAAGAATATTTCCTGTGAAATCCAGCAGGGGCAGATTTGCGGCGTCATCGGCCGCAACGGCGCCGGAAAATCTACCTTACTCAATATTTTGGCCGGCGTTCTCACAGCCACGGAGGGAAAGCTCGAAGCTCAGGGAAAAATCGTAGGCCTGTTCCAGCTGGGCATTGGGTTTCAGGACGAGATGACCGGAGAAGAAAATATTTTCTTAAATGCTGCGCTCCTCGGAGCGACGCGTAAACATATCGAAGACCGGCTGAAAAATATCGTTAAGTTCAGCGAGCTGGGCTCTTTTATCCAGATGCCGTTGGGAAGTTATTCGCAAGGCATGCGCTTGCGATTGGCCTTCAGCATCCTCATCCACCTGGATTTTGACATCCTGATCCTTGACGAAATCCTGATGGTGGGCGATGCTCTGTTTCAACACAAGTGCTTGCAGTGCCTCTTGGAATTCAAGCGCTGCGGCAAAACAATGCTGGTTTCCAGCCAACAACTTGAACTCGCCGAGCGACTCTGCGACCAAGTCCTTCTTTTAGACCACGGCCGCCTTTTGTTTTCCGGACCGCCTCAAGAGGGCATTCTGCGCTATCAGGCTTTGCTCAATGAAGAAAAATTCTTTGTCGGTCCGGCCTCCGGCAGTCTTGTGCAGAACACAAAGAAATGGTCCCAGGACAGGGGGGACTGGGGAAAAAGTCTTGGCACCAAAGAAGCGGCGATTTCAGCAGTCAGTTTCAGACAAGGCAAAAGCCGGCTTAAAATCAAGGCTGCTTTTTCGGCCCAAAGCAAGATTTGCGACCCCCATTTCGGTGTCGCTATTTTCCGCGAAGACGGGGTTTATTGTTACGGTCCCAACACGGGCTTCGAAGACATCATGATCCCGCAAATCAACCCCGGCAAAGGCTGGTTTGTGATCGAATTCAAAAACATGGTCCTGGCACCAGGATCGTACCGCGTCTCTGTCGCTATTTGGGACAAAAAAGAAACCCTGCCTTATGATTACCGCAACGGATTTTATTCTCTGGGCGTCCCTGGTCGGGCTTGTCCGTTAGGCGCGCTTTTGAATCTTTCTTACCGCACCCAACCACGCCTTTTCTTTCCGCGAACGCCTTGGTTAACGCAGGCGCCCCCTCTCAAGGATTTATTGGATACCCCTTCAGGGACTAAAAAAGGAGGACCCTTATCATTGGATTTATTGAACGCAGATATGAAAAAAACAGAATGCTTTATAACAAACCAGGACCTGAATATCCAAATACGCCACAAAAGCGGTGAGCGCTGTCCCAAATACCTTAGACTCCGGTTTGGCCTCTTCCGGGACGACGGCATTTTCTGCCAGGAATTTCCCATGCCCGATTTCCGTGGTGGAAGAATCGCTGTCCTGTGGCCGCGGTGTCCTCTTTTGCCGGGTGGCTACAAGATTGTAGCCGCTCTCTGGGACCTCCATGCACGGCGCTTTGTGGAAAATAGTGTGTTGAACCATTCGTTTCGCATGGTCTTCAACCGCCAGGATCACGGAACAACCTATTTGCCTCATCATTGGTCCTGGCAATTGCCTTTATCTCCATGAAAAAGCATAATCAACCGCGGATCACGCTCGTCACTGTGAATTTCAACGGCAAAAAATTTCTCAAGCCCTTGCTTGATTCACTCCAAGCCCTGGAATATCCTGCGGACCGACGGGAAACCATTGTGGTCGATAACGGATCCGCGGATGGCT
Organism: Candidatus Omnitrophota bacterium; assembly: GCA_043801485.1. Classification (GTDB taxonomy): domain Bacteria; phylum Omnitrophota; class Gorgyraeia; order Velamenicoccales; family Velamenicoccaceae; genus JAZDLY01. The sequence goes on from JAZDLY010000032.1 coordinate 1,886, forward strand.
CTGTTGATTTTATCCGGGAGAATTTCCCGAACATCAAATTGATCGAGCACAATCAAAACAACTATTGCCAAGCCAATAATCTGGCCATCCGCCAGGCCCGGGGCAAATTCGTGGGCCTGGTCAACAATGATGTGGTCCTGGATCCGCAATGGGCAAATGCGCTCATCGCAAGCATGAACACAGACCTCCGCATCGGAGCGGCCACGGGAAAAACCATTTTTGCGAACGGGAAAATCCAAAACACTGGACACTATGAATTCCCGCATTATTACTGGGGGGATCGCGGCTTTCAGGAAGCCGACCTTGGTCAATACCAACAACCGCAGGAAATCCCCAGCCTTTCCCATTGCGCCTGTCTGTACCGCAAAGAGTGCTTGGACGACATCGGCGAGCTTGATGAAAACTTTGGGTTCTATCTCGAAGATGTCGATTGTTCTCTGCGCGCGCGAGCGCGCAGCTGGAAGCTCTTTTACGTCCCGGGGGCCATTGCCACACACGCTTTTCACGGAACGGCTGATGAACAGCAAGTCACTTTTTACTGCGAACGCAACAGGCTTTTTTTGATTGCTAAACATTTCCCTCAAAAGCTCTCAGACGAGCTACTGGGTCAGGGCTATTTTACGGCCTTAAACCAAAAAACACTCCTGGGCATCCTGCCGGAGGTTCTGTCAAAATTATTCAAGCATCACGATCAAAAAAAGGTCATGGAGCTTTTCCCGGACCTTTTCAACAGTCTGGACAAAATTCTTAACATGGAACACGACTTCCTTACCAAAGAGCTCCAGGCGCAAACAATCGCCGTTAGAGAGAGAGACAGCCTGATCCAAGAGAAAAACACCGACATCAACAAGCTGGACCGGACCATGGAAGAACACAAACAGCTTTTGCGCAACAAGGAATCAGAGATTCAATTCCGAAAAGATCGCCTCCAGGAGGTCATGGAAATTCTGGAGACGAATAAAACCCCAGGATACAAGCTCAAAGACAAAGTCAGCTGCCTTTTGGATCAAATGCACCACAGGGAGCTTGAAATTGCGGCGCTGAAAAAAACAATCTCTGAGATCTACGAATCGGAGACCTACCGCTTCATTGCCAAACCCGTGTGGAAGATCTTGAGCTTTCTCAGACGCCTGAAAACAAAAAGCCGTCACGTGACGACCCCAGAGGACGTGCTCGTCATCAAAACGCTCGCCGTAGGCCTGGCGGATGCGGCCGGTGCCATTGCCGAACTCCAAGGGCGATACCCCGCGGCGAGGATCCGTGTTTTGGCTCATGTGGAAGCGCAAGAGGTCCATGACTGCCATCGCTCTGTTTCTGCTGATGAGCTCATGATCTTTAACCGATCCTCCAATCCGCTGCGGGGACGCGCTTTGATGAAAACCGCCTTAAAACTGCGCCAGATACATTTTGACGAGGTTATTGTGCTTTCAGCCATATCCGCCAACTTTGGTTTTACCAAGGCGCGACTTTTGGCAAGTGCCATCGGCGCCAAACGCATCATGCGCTACGGCGTGTTCTCAAAAAATCTCCAGCCTGTCTCCCTGGCAGGATCTCTGCTGCACGGCGTCCGGGTCTTGCTGAGCATGATCGCTTTATCTGTTTTGGCCGTCGTTTTTGTATTTTGGATCGTGATTCCTTTAAAAATCAGGCGCCTCATTCATAGATGAATATTCTTTTTCTCTCCCGCGAATATCCGCCTCTTGTCAACGGCGGCGTCGGCACATATGTCCATGAGATGTCCAGACTTTTGACCAAAGCCGGACACGGAGCTTTTGTCATCAGCGAATCCCCGGGAATGCCACAGCGCAACATCGAAGAAGGCGTGCATGTCTGGCGCATCAAACCCACACGCAACCCCTGGCTGCGCCTGGCCCAGCCGCACGTTCCGGGTTTTATCCAACGGCTGGAATACAGCAAGTCTGCAAGCCAGGCCATGAGAGAAATCATGCGCGAGCATCGAATCGACCTTGTCGAGAGCTGTGAAGCGCGCGCCGAAGGATTTTGGTATTATCTGACCCATCGCAACCCGCCGCTGGTCATCAAACTCCACACACCGGAACGCCTGGTCTATAAATTAAATCATGACCCCGAGTCTCTGGACCGGCGCTGGATCGAATGCCTTGAGGAATGGTGGATCAAGCGCGCCGGGCAACTGACAGGATTGAGCCAAGCCATTGTCCAGCAAACAAGACAAGATTACGGCCTGGACGGCAAACAGATCCCCGTGGTTGGCAATCCGATCGACAGCGAGCTTTTTCATCCCGGTCAAATAAAGCGCGATGCGCAAAAAACGGTTCTCTATGCTGGCCGTCTGGAATTGCGCAAAGGCGTTCATGTACTCCTCAGGGCCATTCCCTTGGTTTTGGCGCAGATCCCAGAGGCTAAGTTTCTATTCATCGGAGCTGATTGCGGCATGAAAAAGTTATTGGGTCAAAAAATTGATGAGTGGGGAATCTCAAAATCGGTTGAATTGATAGATCAGGTTCCACGCAAAGACCTCGTCGGTTATTATCAGGAGGCAGGCCTCTGCGTCGTTCCTTCATTATGGGAAAACCATCCCTATGCTGTGCTGGAAGCCATGGCATGCGGTAAGGCTGTGGTTGCCAGCGCCATCGGGGGCATCACGGAAATCATCCAGGACAACCAGAATGGCCTACTCGTCCCGGCGGGCAGCCACATGCGCCTGGCAGAATCCATTGTTTCCTTATTGCGCGACAGCATCCTGTGCCAAAGGATCGGCCAAAACGCTTGCCGTCATATAGAAGAGGCTTATGCCCCCCAACGGCTTTTAAACACAAATCTGAAAATCTACAATGAGGCAATAGGCCGTGTTTAATCGAATCCATCCCCGCATCATGGTCCTTTTTCTTGGGTTTAGCTGCAATCTGCGGTGTTTGATGTGTTCCGGATGGAAAAAACAAGAAACAACGCAAGACCTTAAGGTTAGCGAGATCGATAAAATTTTTAGCGACAAGGATCTTTGCCGTGGCTTGGAAATCATCAACCTCACGGGCGGAGAGCCGACGTTGAGAGAAGATCTGCATGAAATCATTCGCCTGATCATCCGTGCTTGCCCACGCCTGAAGCGCATTGATTTGTCGACCAACGGCACGCATTGCGATGAAGTTGTGGATGCGGTCCAGCGCATTCTGGCAGTGCTGTTGCCGACCAATATCCGGCTGACAGCCTGTGTTTCCGTAGATGGCATCGGAGAACTCCACGAGCGGATCCGCGGCCAGGCAGATATCTTCAGCGGCATTGACCAAACAATCAAAAACTTAAAAGAGCTCCTGGGACTCTACAGGTCTTTTGATTTAGGGCTCAACATGACAGTCGGTCACCATAATTATTTCGCCATCGATGAAGTGCTTGCGTATGCTAAGCACCTCAAACTGGGTCTT
>JAZDLY010000031.1:0-36124 GCA_043801485.1 Candidatus Omnitrophota bacterium
CCGTTAGCGCTACCAAAATACGAACCACGGTTCAATCCTTGCTCGCTCCGCTCGCAAGGACTGCGCCGGATGTGCCTGCGGCACACGCTAAGGTGCTGGATCCCGTTAGCGCTACCAAATATCCCGCAGTTCCGTCGGAAGGAGAGTCTCATAAGCAAAGAACTGATCCTTATCAACCCCTGCGTCAGCAATCTTGCCGTTCGTCTCGCCCTTCTTTTTTACAAGCAAAAAATTGACATCGCCCTTCTGATCCTCGCCGGCCTGACCCCAAAAGACTACCGCGTGCGGATCTTTAACCAAAAATATTTTTGGCGCAAAAAAGATTTCCCAAAAGGCGCTCTTGTCGGCATCACGTGCCTGACGCACAGCAGCCCCGTGGCGTACCGCCTTGCCGATCGCTACAAAAAAGCAGGGTGCGCTGTTGTGATGGGCGGGGCGCATGCAAGTGCCTTACCCGAGGAGGCCCTTGGCCATTGCGACAGCGTCGTCGTCGGTGAGGCAGAGTCGGTTTGGCCGCAAGTCATGCGCGACTTTGAAAAAGGGGAGCTCAAAAAAATCTATCAGGGCCAGCCCCTGGAAGATTTCCTCTCGCCGGTCTTTGATTATTTTATGCAGTTGCCGCCGAGGACCCTGTATGTTTCCGGCATCAACATTAGCCGAGGCTGCAAGTATAATTGCGAATTCTGCTCGCGGCCTCCGGGCAAGCTGCGCTTTGCAAAGATCGAGCAAGCGATCAAGCTCATCAACAGGATGAAAGAGGGTGCGATTGGTTTGCCGGGGCAGCGCCCCTGGATCGGGATGACCCAGGAAAACAACATCTTTTCGGATCCCGCTTATGCCAAAAAGCTTTTTAAGGCCATGGTCCCTTGCAAGATCAGCTGGGCCGGCTTAAGCTCCGTAGACATTGCTTTTGACGACGAGGCGCTTGTCTTGGCCAAAGAGAGTGGTTGCCGCATGCTGTATTTGGGGTTTGAATCCATTCATCCGCAATCTTTTGCAAAAACAGACCTGGCCCAGATCCATTCTCTGGAGGATTATCTAAAGGCCATCAAAAAAGTAAAATCTTACGGAATCGCGGTGATGGGATCTTTCATATTCGGCTTTGACGATTACACACGTCGAGATTATTTAAGATTGTTGTGGTTTTTCATCCGGGCCAGATTGTATTGCATCCCGGTTGCCATGTTGACACCGTTCCCGGGGACGGCTTTGTTTGAGCGCCTCAAAAAAGAAGACCGAATCCTGACGACAGATTGGTCAAAATACGACATTGTTTTCCATGTTGTCTACAGGCCCAAGCACATGTCTCGGGTTGAGCTAACCCTGTGGTTTGCTGTCGGCGGCATCGTTGGCTTTGTGTTTTCCCTGCAGGGGCTCTTGTTGACCATCGGTCTCTTCGTGGGCTTGATGATCGGGGATGCCGTTGTCGGGGATCTAAAATTTAGGTTCTCGATCTGGTGGTTCGTGCGCAACCTTTGAAGGATTTGTGTTGATTTAAAAAAACGGATATGTTATAACTGATTCAATATAACAAATTAATAAAATATTGATAAGGAGGGGCATGATGCGTCAAGCCAGACCTGTTTTCATAACTCTTTTGTTGGTGCTTTGTTTCGTATGTTTGCCGGCCTGCGACCAGCTGAAAAACGCCTTCCAGCCGACGCTCGGGCCCAAAAATACAGCCGCCTCGGCCGCAAAGCCGCAACCGATGGGCACGGTCCTGGCAAAGGTCAACAGCGAAGTCATCACCCTGGAGAGTTTTGATGAAAAAATTAAGAACCTGGCGGATTTGTCGCCGGATCTCAGGATCGATAACTTCGAAGACAAAAAGACCTTTTTGAACGACCTGGTCACGCAGGAATTGATCTTTCAGGAGGCCAAATCCCGAGGCATCGATAAACAGAAAGACGTCAAAAACGCGGTGGAAGAATTTGGGAAATCCGTCATGGCCCGTCAGTTGGTTTTGGACGAGACAAAAGGCCTGAGGGTCGAACGCGCCGAGATCGACGCCTTCTACAACACCTACAGAAAAGATTTTGCCGCGCCCGAAGAAATCAAAATACGAGAAATCGTTGTGGCGTCCGAGCCCACTGCCAAAGACATCCTGATTTCAATTCTTCAGGGAGGAGATTTCGCTTCGATCGCCCGGGAAAAATCCATAGCCCCTACCGCGGCCCAGGGCGGAGACGCGGGCGTGATCGCAAAGACAGATAAATTTGACAGGTATCGTGAAGTGATCACAACCATGGAAATCGGCCAGGTGAGTCAGATTTTCAAGGGGCCGGACGGCCGGCATTATATCGTCAAGGTTGAGGAAAAAAGAGGGGGCGGGATTCCTGCGCTTATGGATAAGCTTCCTGGCTCCGACGCGACCCTCTACGATCAGATCCAGAGCCTTTTGCTGCAACAGAAGCAGGCAGAGCGGATCAAGACGCTGACGGACAAGTTGCGTCACGACGCCAAGATCGAAACCAAGGAAGAGCTGCTGCGTTAACGAACCTCAGCACAAGACGGAGACGTAAAACGTGGACAAGAAAAAACTAAGTATTATCCTGGCATTTGTGTTGGCCTCGATGGCGGTGGTGATGATCCGCAATTACATCGGCCAGCAGGAAAAGAGATTTATCAAACAAGAGAAAACAGGTTACGTGTTGGTGGCCACCACGAACATTAACGCAGGCATCGTGATTGATGAGTCCATGGTGAAGTTTGCCACCGTCCCCGAGCAATACATCCAGCCCAAAGCCGTCAATTCCGTGAGTCTGGTGGTCGGCAAGCGCGCCGCGGCCGATATCTTCCCTGGCGAGCAGATCATGTCGACAAAGCTGACGATCGCCATGAGAAGCACGAGTCTGGCCATGAGCATGCCGCAGGGCAAGCGCGCCACGAGCATCGTCGTGCCCCTTCTCTCGGCGGTGGGCGGTAAAATCCGGCCCAATGATTATGTGGATGTCGTCGGCATTTTTCCTTACGCGGCCCAGATTGATGGCAGGGCGGTCAATGAAAAAGTAAGCGTGACATTGTTCCAGAATATCCAGGTGCTGGATGTGAGCGGCAATGCGCCGCCGCAGCGCGGTCAACCAGCGCCTGCGCCAACGGATCTGGTGGTCACGCTGGCACTCACCCCGCGGGAGATCGGTCTCATGACATATGCCCAGGAACAGGGAAATCTGAAGTTGGTCTTGAGGCCGGCGCTGGAGACAACCACAGAGCCTGTGCCGCCGGTTGAAGTCAACACGCTGTGGCAATATGTGTTCAGCAACCTTGGGACAGAATTTATGCAAACCAGAGACCAGCCGAAGGTTCTGCAGCAAAGGCAAGAGCCGGAACCGCCTCCGCAACCGACCATGGAGGTTTTCCGCGGCACGCAAAAGACAAAAATGTTGGTCAAATAGTCTGGGCCTGATGAAGCTTTTTACAAAAAAGATTGTGACACTCCTCGTTGCGACCGCTGTCTTGACGCTTTCTTCTTTTCCGTCGTTCCCCGCCGTACGCTGCGAATCTTTCTTCAGCGAACCAACGAAGGCCATCCGGCAGCTGGATATGGTCTTGGGCGAGACCAAGGTGATTCCTGTTTCTAACCCCAAGAGGGTGGCGATCGGGGACCCGGCCATCGCCGACATCGCCGATGCCAGCGCCACGGAAATTTTAATTTCCGCTAAAGGAGAAGGGAAGACCAATCTGCAGCTCTGGGATGACTATGGCCAACGGGAGATTATTCTTAATGTTTTCAAAGAGGACCTCGGCTTTTTGAAAAAGAGGCTCGAGGATTTATTCGCGACAGCCGGAATCCGCGGCGTTGCGTTTAAGGTCGGCGACCAGGAGCGCAAAATTTTTGTCTTGGGAGACCTGCCGATGCGGAAAAAGGAAGTTACTGAACAGCTTTTGGCGAATTTCCAGGATAAGATCATCAACCTCCTGACGTTTTCCGAGGACAATCCTCTTGTGGAAATCGATGCGCAGATCTTGGAAATCGACAAGAGGGCCATTGATGCCCTTGGCATCGACTGGTCGAATACCTTCGCCTTTTCGGAGGTCTCAGATCCCGGCAGCCATACGCTGATGCGGCAGGTCCCTGACCTTATGAAAGCCGTCGGACAATCGAGGTTTGACCGTTCGACGCTGGTCGCGACCCTGAATTTGCTTGAGTCCGACAATCTGGCGCGGACTCTTTCCCGACCCAAACTGGTTGCGCTCAGCGGCAAAGAGGCAAAGTTTTTGGTGGGCGGAGAAATTGCGGTTTTGTCTTCGGTTAGTGAGAGCGATGGCGTGACCACAACCGCCGTCGAGTACAAGGAATACGGCATCCGGCTCAACATCAAGCCCGAGGTCAAGGAAAACGGCGATATCCTCTGTTCCCTGGAAGTCGAAGTCAAGAGTATTGACACAACCACTTCGCTGACGATCCAGACGGGAACAACGGTCACCACGTCCACCCCGGGTTTTAAAACCAGGAATGCCTCCACAGAGCTTTATTTGAAAAACAACCAAACGATTTTTCTGGCGGGCCTGATCAGCAACGAACAGGCGAATAATCTCAATCAGGTCCCGGGCCTGGGCGATATCCCTATCCTCGGAGCGCTGTTTAGGTCTAAAGATTTTCAGGTGGCGGCCACAGAGTTGGTGATCTCTATCACGCCGAGGATCTTGAATTACGGAGACATGCGGCGTGACATCGAGCAGGCGGCGATGTCCAAGAAGGTTACCAGCGATGTTGATCCGGCGGATATCTATTGCCAGGCCGTCGAGGAGCTCATCTTGAAAAATATCAGCTATCCTTTAGAGGCCCAGCGCGCCAATCTCGCGGGTACGGTTGTCATGAGCCTTCATCTCTTGTCAAATGGTCATCTGGTCGAGGTCGTGGTGGACAAAACCTCGGGCCATAAACTATTGGACAGCGCGGCGGTCTTTACCGCCAAAAGGCTGGCTCCCTATCCGGCATTTCCCAAAGGGCTCCTTTTGAAAGAAATTTGGGTCGAGGTGCCGATCACCTACCAGACGAACTAAAAACTAGAAACCTATGGCAGAAAATACTGCTTCCCGCGTCGGAAACGTCATTTCTATTTTCAGCACCAAGGGCGGCGTCGGCAAGACATTGCTGGCGGTCAACCTCGCCATTGCCCTCTCCCAAGAAGGCCGCAAAGTGGCACTTGTGGACCTGGATCTTCAGGCGGTCCAGGACATGGCGCGGATGATTGACGCCACGCCACAGTATTCGATTTTTGATCTCGTCTCCATCTTGGAAAAAGTCGAACAGGCAGGCAATATCAAAAATTACATGACGTCCGTGCCTCTGGGGATTGACTTTTTGCCCGCAATCACGCGGCCGAAGCAATCGCCGCACGTGACCGGAGATCGCATCGGCAAAGTGATCAACATGCTCACCCCGTTTTACGATTTTATCATCGTCGACGGCGGCCGAGCCTTCACAGACAGCCTTATCAGTATTTTCAACCGCTCTAACCTCATTCTTTTTGTCGTCACGCCGGACATCCTGTCAGTTTATGAGACCCGCTGGGGTTTAGACGTGCTGCAGTCGTTGCACTTCCCTCTCAAAATGATCAAGCTTGTGCTCAACCGCGCGGAAAGCAAATCCGGCCTCTCCTGGCAGGAGGTTAAGCTCGCCCTGCCCTGCGACATCATTGCCAGCATCCCGAGCGAAGGACGCATTGTGGGCCTGGCCCTCAACCGCGGGGTCCCGGTTGTTGTGGACAATACCTCCAGCCGCGTGAGCCAGGCGATTAAAAAATTCGCTCACGAATTGATCACCAACGCCTCTTTGTACATTGCTCACAAAGAAGTGGAAGAATTGCGGTCCATCCGCAAAGAAGAAATGCCTGCGGCCGGGACATTCTGGGATGCCATGGGCTTGACCGATAAAGTCAAGTGGATCAAGCCCATCGAGGAGGAAGATGAAATCATCAAGCTCAAGCGGCGCATCCACGGAAGGTTGATCGAGGAGCTGGATCTAAAAAGGCTCGACATGGAACTGATCAACAACCCCAAGAAAGCCAAAGAGCTCAAGGAAAAGGCCGAAAAAATTATCACCAACTTGCTCGCCGACGAAACCGGCGCTTTTCTTTCGTCGTTTGAGGTCCGGGAGCGATTGGTCAAAGAGGTCGCAGACGAAGCCTTGGGCCTGGGCCCCTTAGAAGACCTTCTGCGGGACAACGACGTGACTGACATCATGGTCAACAATAAGGATCAGATTTACATTGAACGCCACGGCATGATTGAGCTGACGACCAAAAAGTTTATTTCAGACGATCAGGTCAAGGTGGTCATTGAGCGCATCATCGCGCCTTTGGGCCGGCGCATCGATGAATCCGTGCCGATGGTGGACTCCCGTCTGCCCGACGGTTCCCGCATCAATGCCATTATTCCTCCGTTGTCGCTCACCGGTCCGACACTGACGATCCGAAAGTTTGCCCGCGAACACTACACCGTCGAAGACCTGATCACGCGCTTCCACAGCTTGAACCGGCCGTTGGCGGATTTTCTGGCAGCGTGCGTTTTGTCGCGCAAAAACATCATTGTGTCCGGCGGAACAGGTTCCGGGAAAACCACATTTCTAAACATCTTGTCTGCTTTTATCCCGGAAGGCGAGCGCATTGTGACCATTGAGGACGCCGCAGAGCTCCAGCTGCATCAGGAGCACTGGGTGCGTCTGGAATCCAGGCCGCCCAACATTGAGGGCAAGGGTGCGATCAGCATCCGCGAGCTTTTCAGAAACTGTTTGCGTATGAGGCCGGACCGGGTTATCATCGGCGAGTGCCGAAGCGGCGAGGCGCTGGACATGTTGCAGGCCATGAACACCGGTCACGACGGCTCGATGACCACGGTTCATGCCAACTCCACACGCGACGTCTTGACCCGTCTTGATTCCATGATTCTGATGAGCGGCGTTGAGTTGCCCATCCGCGCCATTCGCGAAATGACAGCATCGGCCATTGACATCATTGTTCAGACCGCCAGGCTTTCCGACGGGACAAGGAAAATCACCCAGGTCACCGAGGTGGTGGGCATGGACGATGAGCTGCATATTAAGTTCGCCGACATCTTTCGCTTCAAGCAAGTCTCCATCGACAAAGAACAGGGCAATAAAGTTATCGGCGAGTTCAGCGCCACAGGTCACGTGCCCTCTTTTTACGATGAGCTCATCACCCGGGGCATCAACCTTCCCAAAGAAGTCTTCCGCGCCACCGAAACCCTCGAGTAACATCATCAACTCAACAAACCAATCCTTAAAGAATCGCATCGCCTTGCCTTTGCCCTTTTTTCCGCTTGCGTCGGTTTCATAACGCCAAAGGTCTCTCGCCGTCTCGGCAGCAGGCACAACTCGCCCGTCGGCTCCGCCAGGACGGGCTCAAACAGTGCCTGCTGTCCAAATGTTTCCACGTTTGGATGTCCTCGCCGGCTCGAGCATGCTTTGGCTAAAACCGACATGCCGCTCCAAAAAGGACAAAGGCAGGGACAATCGATAGATGTTTTCTATTGGTTAAAGTTTTTTGGCACTGCAAGCCTCCTGTGGAGCAGACATAAGAATTTTTTTGGCAAGAGTTGACGAAGGGATTACGGCGAGTGACGTGCGAACGGCCGGAAGCTATTTTCAGGTCAGTTGTACCATGCGACGGCAGTGTTCGCGTTTACGAGCGAGCCGTAAACCGAAGTCAACGGCAAAAAAATTCAGTCTGCGGAACGGGAGGATTGTAGTGCAAAGGCGCTCTGGCTGATACACGCTTAGCTTGATTCAACGCGGACGCTTTGGTATAATGCGTGATATGATGGAGCGTCTTTACAGGGTTATTAATGCAACCACAGGGCAGGTTCTTTTCCAGAGAGCCAGGATTGCCCAGGATTTTAAGAGCAGGTCTGTTGGCCTTTTAAACAGGTCTTCCCTGGATGAAGATGAGGCCCTTTTGATCAAGCCCTGCAATGCCATCCATACCTTTTTTATGAAATTCCCCATAGATATCGCTTTTCTAGACAAAAATGGCAAGGTTGTAAAAGCAAGAGCAAATCTTGGCAAAAACAGGCTTTGCTCAGCCATGCTCCATGGATATATGGTTTTGGAAATGAGTGCAGGCAGTCTGGCAAAAATTGAATTAAATCAAGGGAATGTGTTGAAAATTGAATGAAATAAATGTCCAATTTGATGTTTTGATTTATTGTAACACATTGGAATTTATAATAAAATAGAAAAACAATGTCCAAAATAGGCAGAGATGTCGAGAGGTACATTGTTTCAAGAAAAAAAAGGAACTTCAGTATAAGCTGCAGGCAAATCTCATCAGAAATTTCAAAGAAATTCCGCCTAAAAGTATCAAAATCCAGTATAAATAACGTTTTGAAGAATAACAGCCTAAGCAGCCCTGTTGGAAGAAGGGTTTCTGCTTCGGCAAAGCTTGAATCAGAGCTTGACGTAGCCGGATATGTGTTTCTGCTAGGCGCAAATAGGCTTCTGGGGATCAGCAGCCTGTTGGCGTCTGCAATAAAGAAATCCCACCCCGGAATTAGGCTAAAAATCGACGCAATTGAGGCTATTACCGAAGCCTGGATCATGGCCAAGGCGCTCTACAATATTCCCCTTGAGAAAATTGAAGATTATTCAAAAAGCGAGTTATGGACTTTGCTTGGCAGGCGCATTAGCCAAGGGCTCTTGAAAGAGTACATTGAGACAATAAAAATGTTGCAACTAGTTAATAATGAAATGGTTATGGAAATTTCTAGCAAATTTGAAGATATTAATTTTTTTCGAATTACCTTGGCCAATGGAACAAAATATTTTCTAGACGGCCAACTGAAAAGCATTTGGAAAGATGAAAAAATCCCAGTTAATTTTTATGCAACTTATTTAATGGCAAATAGTTACAAAAAAAATGGTTTCTTTGGCAACGGTCCTATTATTGTCTTTGCTCCAAGGCCAGAAAAAATGCTCGGGGAGGAAGTTTTAGACTTTATTTTAAGCATCGATGGGGCGGTTGCGAGCAAGCGCCTTAGGAAGATAGAGGGTCTGGCTCCATCAGGGAAGATTGTTCATGAGGAGTCTTTCCTGATCCCAGAGCGCCGGAGGTTTATAATAGGCGCCTGGCCGTGGCAGCATAAGAGCATTCAAGAGGTTGAAAAGAAACCAGCGCCTGGCCGCTTTGTTCTGGAGGCGCTTGGCCGGGAATACTTCTGCCAAGAAGAGCCACTAAAATTGTCACAACCTATTCATAATGAAGAAGTTACAATAAGACAAATCGTCTTAAAACAAGGCAATCAGGAACCGGCCACGATAGGCATTTTAACAAATTTGGAAAAAAATACCTGGCCAACAGAGCGAGTGATCAGGGCCTATCTTGAGCGTTTTTCCGATATTGAGCAAGAGCGCGACTCCGTGCTTGACTATATTAAGAATCCCAGCTACTTAGAAGATTTTGTATCGGCTGAAAAAATGCGCTCAGAGGCAAAAAAACTCAATGAGGCGCGCGATCCGGAACAATTGTTTAGCATTATCGTCGAGATTTTGCATCAATTTACGAAACGGGCATTCTTCCCGCCGTCGTGCGGCGGGTGGGGTTTTCTCAAAATGAGGGAATTATTTTATAAGCAGCGGGGCCTGGTAAAGAGAGATTTTGTGAACGACGTACTATTTAACTTATTCTGTGACAACAAGTTAGAAAATTTTAAATACGAAAAAGACGCAGCAATGAGATTCAATGGGGCTAAAATTTTAGATTTTTCAGGGAAAAAAATCTGGGTAAAAATTTCATCATAAAACTGTGTTTTCCGTCAAAAGAAAACGTTGCCTTTTTACGCAATCTTTTTATTGACATATATATATAGCGTATGTTATATTTACTATGCAAGAAAAATCGGTATCGAATCAGCAGATCCAAACAGTTTGGGTATGCAAAGCCACGGTGAAAAATATATTTTATTTTTTTAATTCGTTCGTTGCTTTTATTGGTCACCGGATTTCTTTTGCTGCCGGACTGCTGAGTACCGATTTCCTGCCTGCCGAGCAGGCAGGAAAAAATTGAGAAAAGCAGTCCGGTTATTTTTTGATGGGGTTCCTAATGAGTTTAAAAAAGAATTTAAAAAGATGCAATGGCCAAATCCTCGTAGAATATTTCATTATCGTTACTGTTTTATTGGCTTTGGCTTTAGCAAGCCTGTCGGGTTTCCTGCTAAAGGCCAGGTCGCAAACTGAGGGCTTCACAAATTTTTGTGTAGACCGGATGGCCCCGGCTACGACTTACGACTAATATGAAAAAGAAAAATCCAAAATATATCGTGGCCCAGACTGCTGTTGAATATGCGTTATTGGTCGCTGCTGTTTGCGCTGTTTTTGTGTCGATGTTTGTTTATGTGCGCCGGTCCGTCAATGCGAAGCTGTTGATTGTTCAGGATCAGTTGAACAATGCGGTTCGATAGGAGAGCCATGCGTGGTAATCGCCAAGGAAAAATCGGGAAACGCGGCCAGCAGGTCATGGAATACGCGGTGTTGATCGCGATCGTGAGCGCTGCGTGCTTGACCATGGCGATGTACATTCGCCGCGCTGTCCAGGGCAAGCTATACACAATTGAAGCACAGGTGGCTTCCAAGGCCAACGAGACTCCTACGCCGGGCTTTTGGGTGCTTATCTAGACAAGGAGAACAACATGAGGAAATCAAAAAAAGGACAAATGATGGTTGAATATGCGCTGGTCTTTACGATGATCGTGGCTGTTGTGATTTATGCGGCCATCGCTTTCATCCGGCCGGGAGTCAACAGGCTTTTCAACGCCTCCGCGGGCGTTATGAACCAGGCCATCGAAAGCGTGGAAGCGACTTTATAAATTTTTATCAAAAAAATGGAGGGGGAGGAGGTGAAAACAAGATGAGAAAAGCACTGAATAGAGTTGGGCAGAGTACGTTGGAATATGTCATAGTGTTGACAGCTATTGTGGCGGCGATTCTGTTCGCGGCAATCCAGTTCTTAAGGCCATCGGTGAATAGGGTGTATTCCGATGCCAGCCAGACGATGAATGCAAGCGGCACGCTGTTTACGAACAGCATCGGCGCTGGCATTGGCCTTGGAGCTGGCGTGACAGGCGGTGCGACAGGCGGTACGACCGGCGGCACAACCGGCGGCACGAGCGTTATATTCTAAGACAACGCAGATCATTCCTAAAAGGAGGTGAGAACAAATGTTCAGATGGTTGAATTCAAAAAAAGGTCAGAACACAGCTGAGTACGCTATCCTCATCGGCGTCATTGTTGCGGCAGCGATCGCGATGCAGATTTATCTGCGCCGCGGCATGCAGGCAAGAATGAAGGGTGCGATTGATTACACCATGACTGCGGATGAAGATGCTGGCGTGGGCGTTGAAATCTTCAATCAGTCCCAGTATGAGCCGTACTACTTGCAGACAAACTTCGAGACGACTCAGTCAGGGCAGGTTGCGGAGATGCATCAGCCAGGCGGCTCTATTGCCAGGGAATCCATCCAAGACGTAACGCAGAGAACGGGAAATCAGGTTTACACAAACTATGAAGCGGCTAATATATAAGCCGCAAAGTAACATAGAGAGTTTTCAAAGGAGGTGAACATAGATGCGCAAGATGTTGACAAAGAGAGGTCAGAGCACTCTAGAGTACGCGGTTTTAATAGTGGTGATTATTGCAGCCCTGATCACGATGCAGGTCTATCTCAAGCGCGGCATTCAGGGAAGGGTGAGAGAGTCCGCCGATCAGATCGGCGAAGCTTATTCGCCCGGAGCGAGCATCACCAACAGAATCACGACGACATGGTCTAACTCCACGGAACTCACCGATGCGTATTCAACGACAACAATGATTCACAACCAGTTCCAAAACAGGACCGGTTGGGATAATGTGATGGGCGCCAACGAAGAGTGGTGGCCAGGCACATAAGGCTAACAGCAGGGCCCTGTCATGAGGGCCTTGATTGGATGAGCGATGTTGACGCAAGAGTTCGAAGGAAAAACGGCGAACACAAACGGGCAGAGCGCAGAGCGGCCGATGTCCCTCCATGCAGCCGCTGCCTTCTGCCCGGCTCGTCCTTTTTGGCGCACAAAAAGATTTCAGCGCGGCCAGCAGACCATGGAATACGCGATTTTTATTTTCGCGATTTCTGTGGCATTGCTTACGATGTATATGTATTCCAGACGCGGCCTGCAATCGGTCGTGCGCTATTCATCGGACCAGTTGATCGGTCCGCAGGAAGATTTTTATCCGGCATCGGGTTCAACCGTTGTGAACACCATCAGTACAGTCAACACATTGACAGACACATCGATGCACATTAGGAAGATCAACGGCGAACGACGCTACGAAACAGCGGCCGTTTCCGCGACGGAAGGGAACACGATATCAATATCAGAGACGTACTAACGGGGAAGCTTATGAGAACTCGCGGACAAACAGCTGTCGAACTTGCAATTCTGATTGCGGCTATTGTGATTGCTGCGGTCGCCATGCAGGTTTATACCAGGCGCGCTGTCCAGGGACGATTGAGAATGGCGGTCGACAGCATCGGTGAACAGTATGATCCCAATGCAACAACGTCAGAGTTTGACGTGACGCAAAAGAGCAACTCGACAACTGTGTCCGACACATCAACAAAAACCGACGCCTCGGGCATCAAGAGGACGTCTGCAACGACATATGTTTTCACGCATTATGACAATACGACGAGAGTTGGCAACGAATATGTTGCGGCCCCATAAAGGGAGAAGCGATGTTGACGTTACGTCATTCCCAATTCGGAGGATGTTCGAAGGCCGGGCAGGCCTTGGCAGAGCTTGCCGTTTTTGGTAGCCTTTTTATCTTGATCCTGGGGGCGTTGATCAATTACGGTTTAAAATACAGCTACCAGCAGCAAGCGCAACAGATTGCGTTCCGCAGGGCCTTGGAAATCGCAGCTGATCCCGACAGGGGGCAGGGGACATACGTTATGCTGGAAGAGCAATACACACCGGATCCGTCACACACGCACGGCGTGGGTTCGACCGCGCCTTTTACGTCGGCGGCAACCGTAGTTCGCGATTATCAGATGTTCGGCGTCGCTGACACGGCCGATTCTCTGCCGACGACTGTCCTAGACATGAAAGTGAAAAACGAAGTCACCGGCGAGGAGCGATGGGAACGCAAGCTCATGAAAACCGCCGGCTTCAGGCTTGAATCCAACGTTCCCAAAAAGGCTACCAAAAAATATGAGGTGATTTATGGCACCGTCTATGCGCTCCACCAAGACGGCGACAGATTTGTACCGGTGAGTAAAAAGAAAGTGGCCAAGCATTGTCCTCCTCCGGCCACGAGCTGTGATGATAAGGAAAAACTTGTGGACGTCGTCAGGATCATAGATTCCTGCAGCGGAGAGGTTATTGATTACAAAACATGCTACAAACAGGCCCGCATGCTGGTTGATGTTAATTTTTGCACAACCGAATGCAATCTGAACAAAGCACAAGGAGCAGACATCAATTGTAGCGACGTCTGTTCAAAAGAGACGCATCCGCCGAACCAGACATCGAATGCGTTTTCCATGACGACGGGGGGCGCCTGGTATGCAGCGAACTGGACATCAGCCCAGTGCCCGTACAGCTGGGAGACGTGTTACACATTCCCTGTGCTCGAGCACATGTTCAATGCCTTTGGCAGTGGTGATAATGAATCCAAAGTCATGGGCATGCAGAGTGACACGACGATGGACGCCGAACGTTCCACATCAATGCGCCGGATCGAGTCGCCGTCGGGAATCACAACAGAAGATTCCGCCAATTGGTCTGACAGATGGCGCAGGGCCTATGTGACCCAGAACAATTTGTGTCAGGCCGGGGAATGCGTCGGGCTGAACCCGGCGGTTGTCGGCGGCGTCCCGGAGAGCTCAGAAGGCTATGAAAAACCGCATGCATCGGCGATGGACTATCGCAACGTTTCGACAGAGGAAATAGAATCCGTTTATAGCGGAGAGATGAATGAGACATGGGATACGCCAAAGTAAAAAAACAGGGACAGTCGAGCTTGGAACTGACCGCGGCGCTGGTGGTGATCTTTATTCTTCTGATTGCCTCGGTCAAGATTTTCACGTGGCTCAACGAGCGGATTGTCGTCCGGCAGGTCAGATACGAGGCGACGCGGGTGGAGTTCGGCGATATTCCACCGACATCGGTGGCGCTGATGCCCTTGCCCGATGTTGGGCCGGAAGGACTCAAGATTCTAGCGAGCGAGGTGATTGTCAATGAATCAGACGTTGAAGCGCTTGACCTCTTTGAATAATTTCAAAAGAGACCGCAGCGTCGCAGGCCAGGTGACGACGATTTTGATCCTGATGATGGTCGTCGCTTTAGGGTTTGTGTTGGCCACCGTCAATATCGGCAACGTGGCCGTCACATCAACAACCCTGTCCAATGCTGCGGACGCAGCTGCGCTTCAGCTCGCCTCCAATCTTGCTTCCAAGGCGCGTAATCTCTGGGAAGGCCTTGGGAATAGAACAAAGAAATGCAAAAAAAAGAGGGCTCTTGGGCATGATTCTGGCTGTCGTTGCCGCGGTCATCGTGGCAGTCCTTTGCTGGTCCACGTGTGCCTGGTATGTTGTTATTCTTCTGTGCACAGTCGCCGGCGCGGCCGGAGGCGCCGTAGGCGCCGCCATTGAGGGAACGCCGATTGGCCAAGGCGCCCTTGTCGGCGCGCAAATAGGCTTTATGATAGGATGTTTTGCCGTTGCGGCAGGCGGTGCAACAAATCCGACCGCAGGGCCTTTTACGGGCGGGGAGGGCTTTAATACGTTTAACATCCCGATCCCTGCATCTCCAAAGATAGCCGTGAGTTTGGCGCTGGGAACTTTGAGCAAGATGTACATGGAGGTTGAAAAATATAAAAATGTCGGTGATGAGATGGATGCTTTTGCCAAAGAGGTCAACAAGCTCAAGGAGAAAGCGCGCTATCGTGAAAACGCCATCCACTTAGCCATGAGCATGATTGTGGACAACCCTAACAAAGTGCAAGACTGGAATGATGTGGATGGCGACAACGACAGAAATGAGTTTGTTACGCATTTTTCAGACTGGTGGAAAAGAAGGATGATGTGCCTCAAGGGCGAAAACAGCATGTGCGGAGGCAATCCCTATGCCGGCGCCTGGATTGACTACGGCGTTCAGAATTTCCTGTACCAGGCCCAGGCGTTCAGCAATACAGTCAAGTGGTGGTATGAAGGAGACGAATACAATTTAGGCTACGCGGAACGAGCAGATTATCGCTGGACCATTGACGCGGACGGAGAAGACCTGGCTGTGCCGGGCCGTTGTATCACGGATTGGACAGGCAACACGGTTTGCAACGGTGTTATCGCAGGGCTTTTACGCACGCTATCTTTGGGCCAGCCGCCGCTTGATCGTAGCTATGGAACCAGCTATGCGCTTCCCGGCCCAACGCCGGCAGAAATGAACGCTTGGGGCGCTATTGAGTGTTGTCCTGATCCTGAGCCTGGCGATGACGAGCCTTGCGACGGTATGCCGCTTTGCTCGCAGAATCCGCCGCCGTACGGGTATGACAATTGTGATAAATTCGCAGATTTCATCAGAGATACGGCCATGTTTATTGACGAGCTTGTCGCCGAAAATCTCGGCGATCAATGGGAACAATGGATTGATTTCTTTTACGACAGAGATGATCCCAGCGACCCGGACACGATTTATAACCAACTGGAATATCAAAGGGTGGGGATGGGAGGTCTTAGGTCTCAGCTTATGGCTATTCGGGATCAGCGGGTTTGTACCCAGGGTTCTTATTACGACCCGGCCGATTTGAACTCCTGCCAGGTCGGTTGTTGGGAATATGTCTGGGATCCTGTTAATAGCACTTATATTTTGGCATGGAATCCGGCCGCTGTGTGCTACCAATGTTTTACCAATCCGCCGTGTTATTACACGGATTACTGGGGCAATAGAGTAGGCACTGTTGATCAGGATTACGATGATGAATTTTACCCTGCTTTTTATGCCAACGATATTATGACCGCGAAGGTGACAGAATTTAGAGATCAAATTAAACAGTTTGCCGAGTACATCGGGTATGGTGACGCCGGATCAACGCTGATAGATGATGTGGGTGGTTCTGATCCGCGGCATGTCAAATACCAATGGTCAGATTTGCGCGGCACGACAACCGTGGAGGTCCACATCGGGGATTTCAAGGTGCCCAAAATAAAAACTAAAAAATCTTGGTCGAAAGTCTGCGCTGTGCTTAAAGATTATAAAGACCTGAATGGTCAGCGTTGCTGGGTCAGGGTGACCCGTCGGGCGCCCGAAAAAGAACTGGGGCCGTTGGGCAAGTGGAATCCCTTTGCGCGCAGCGTGACAAAAGTTTCAAGAGCATATTATAGTTATAATAAGCTGGGGCTCAAAGACACCAAGATGCCCTGAAGAAAGGAAACAGCATGAGAGGAAAGGCAAAGAGCGTCATAGCAATGGTCATTGTTGCCGGGATTGCGTTGGTCGGTTGCGCTGGCACTAATGATGTTGCTTTTGCCAAGAAGGCCATGACGCTGCTTGTGAAAGGCAACTTTGCCGCCGCTTCCATGATCGATTGGTCTTCGATCAAGATTATGGGCTATGATCTCGCGGCCAAGCATGCCCAGTACGACAAAGACAAAGATCGGCAAGAATTCGAGAAAGGGTTTATCGCTGCTTTTGGCGCAGGTTTTAGGCGCGCCGGCGCTCAGCCGTCGGCATTCCGGAATTGGCGGCTGGTCAAGAGCGAGGACCAGAATACCAGCATTGTTGTGGCCGACTCCGTGCGCGAGAACACAATGTTTATTTTCTCCGTATCCCATGGCCGAGGCGCAAGCCGGAAGCTTACCGAGATACAGATTAAAGAAAAGGACAAGATTGTTACCGGAGCGGTGATGGAGCAGGGCTATGTTCCTTTGGTGCCGAAACGCTAGAACAACGGACAGAAAGCGCCTGGGTCGGTGCGCAATAACCACCACCGAGTATGTGTTGTTGATCGCGGCGATCGTTTTGGCGCTGGTATCCATGCAGATTTTTTTGCGACGCGCTATTTGTTACAAATGGAAAGCCAACACAGATGCGACATTCGGCCTGGGGCGGCAATATGAACCGGGAGTAACAACCGTTACGCAAAATTAAAGAGGCAGATATGATTTTAAAATCTCTGGCCTACATATTTATCTTCGGAGCAACGGCCGTGCTGTTTTATCAGCTGGTGCCGATGATCTGGGACAATGTCTATGGCTGGCGTGTGCGCGGGGTCGAGGTTCAGCGCACCCGCCTCAAAGAGATGTTTTTGGACATCGACCCGCATAAATTATTTCTTTTGAATATTGTCTCGCCGGCGGTCTTTGCGGCGATTGGCCTGGGCCTGGTCAAGAGCTTGATGGGGTTATTTATTGGTCTGGGCGTTGGGTTTGCGATTCCGGCCTTTGTGGTCAAGAGACTGGTGTCTGGCCGAAAAGCTAAATTTCAGGGGCAGATCGTCGACGGACTGATGATTCTCTCCAGTTGCCTCAAAGGGGGCCTGAGCTTGTTGCAGTCCATCGAAGCGTTGGTGGAAGAACTGCCGCAGCCGGTCAGCCAGGAATTCGGCCTGATCCTGCGCGAGAACAAGATGGGCATTGCTTTGGAGGAGTCATTTGAGAATCTCAACCGGCGCATGCCGTCGGAGGAGCTGAACCTGTTGACCACGGCGATTCTGGTGGCGCGCGAAACAGGCGGCGACATCACGCAGCTTTTTGACAAGCTGGTGGGGACCATCCGTGCCAAGGTCAAGCTTAACGACAACGTCAAGACCTTGAGCATGCAAGGCAAGATTCAGGGCTTTGTCATGTCCTTTTTGCCGATTGCGTTTGCCATTTTGGTTATATCGTTTCAACCGGATTATTTTGATATCATGCTCAGCCATCCGACAGGCAGGCTGATGATCGTGTATGCGGTTGTTTCGGAGCTGGTCGGCATGTATATGATCAGGATGTTTAGCAAGGTTAATATCTAAAGGGTGATGCTATGACAGTCTATATGTCACAGGTATTTTTGTTCAGCGGTGTGTTTCTGCTGTTCCTGAATTTTTTCCTGTGGTTCTTTGCTTCTCAGGAACTGCGCAAGACCATCAAGCGCCGCCTGAAATACGAAGTCGGTCCGCAGGACAAGAAATCCGTTTTTGTGCGCATCTTTGATTTATTCGGCCCGTTGAACTATTTTGTTGTGCGCAAGCTGGTCAAGCGCGAGCTGTTGGAAAATAAATTGTTTGGCAGCCGCGTGGCCTTGACCGCAGAACAGTTCTGGGGTGCCAAAGAAATGTTCGGTCTGCTGTGCCTGTGGTTGGCCATGGGGTTCTTGCCCAAAGACGATATTTTGAAGATTATGGGCATCGCACTCGGAGGGTTTTATGCGCCCAACCTTTGGCTTGAAGCGAAATTGAAACAGAGGCGTGCTGCGGTGGTGCGTTCTCTGCCGGATACGGTGGATCTGTTGTCCTTGTGCGTGGACGCTGGTTTAGATTTTATTGCCGCGGCCCGCTGGATTGTGGAAAAATCAAAGTCTTCGGCCTTTATCCAGGAGTTATCCCTTATGCTTCATGAAATCAAAGTGGGCAAGCCCCGCCGCGATGCCTTGAGGGATTTATCGCGGCGCATGAGCTGTCCGGATATCACAGCCTTCTGCCGCACGCTCATTCAGGCAGACCGCATGGGAACTCCGATTGCCGAGGCCTTAGCGATTCTCTCAGAAGACACGCGCGAACGGTTTTTCCGGCGCGCGGAGCGCTCGGCGCTGCAGACGCCGATGAAGATGTTGATTCCCTTGATTTTCTTTATTCTGCCGGTCGTCGGCGTTATTGTCGGCGGACCGATCGCGATTCAGTTCATGAGCGGAACATTACTTGGCGGTGTTGGAGGAGGAAAAATATGAGGACCAAGACCGTGTCCCGTGGCAGGGCACGATTCGATACCACCTGCCTGACGGCAGGCAGGAATCTTACAGGAAAGGAGGATGTAGGTTTAGGCAAAAAACACAAACCAAACGTATAGGATGTTTATGACCAAACGTATGCAGTGTTAAACTGGCGCAACAAGCTTTGGATAAAGGCTATTGCGTGGTTGGTGGTTCTCGTTTTCCTGCCTGAGCAGGTGGCGTGGGCCGTCGATTACAACTGGCGCGGTATGCTGAATGCACAGGCTTTGAAGCCTGCGCAGCAAGCGGCCGTAGCAAGGGGCGCGTCTGTCCTTTTTGAGGACGAAGCGTCGTTAAAGCTGGTTGCCAATTCGGTCAAAGAAGCCCTGTCTCAGCTCGTCGACAAAAATGCCACGGACATCAAATTGTCCCGCGACATCACCGTTCACCGGACTTATCCCCTATCATTAAATCAAGAAAAACTCCAGGAACTCCATGAGTGGATGCTGGATCCGGCTCGCAAGCTTGTGACCTGCGGCGCCATGTCTCTGGCCGGCCTGTTCAAGTTGATGGGCCGTCGTATTTCGCCGCTTGAGGTGGCGCATTATGCCCTCCTCATAGATATTATTTCTGATTCCCTGGATATATATACTTATAACTCCGCCAAGAAGCTGGAAAGCTCCTTATACGCTTTGGCAAAAACCTCGGCGCTGCTCGGTGTTGAGCTAAAGCCATTCTACTGGTCTAATTTTGACCTAGATAGTAAAGAGATTGCAAAAGCGCTCAATAAGTTAATCCCATTCATTGCGTTCGTGGATGATGACCATATGGTGCTTGTTAAGGGACTTTCTAAAGGAGCTATAATAATAGAAGATAATGATAAAGAAATTACCTTAACAAAGCATGAATTTCAACGCCGGTTCTCCGGATATGGCCTTGTGCGCGCCAATGCCAGCGTCGAGAATTTACTAAAACTCGAGTTTCTTGAAGAGGAAGTTGCCAAGGCTGTGCGAGGCACCAAGAGGGATTATTCTAATACATATGATTTTTCAGACTTCTTTAAAGAACCTGATTCCAGCGATGAATGGCTGAGTTTGGGCATCATGGTTTTGTCAGCCGTTGGAGGCGGTCTTTTGGGCGGCGCTAGCGCCATGGGCATGACCATGAATCTTGGCTCTACAATGGCTACGGCGAATACAGCTTCTGCCATGACATATGCGGCTCAGAAATATTTTGGCTGGAACCCTGAGGCTTCTATGGTTTTTGGTTCGGCAGTTGCCGGAGCTTCCGGGTCTTTTGGAGGCCTGGTTTCCGGCGGGAGTTTTAAACAATTTGCGTCAGATTTTGCAACAGGCGCGACCACAGGCGCTGGCCAGGGGCTTACGAATCTTGCTTTGTATCAATACCTCCAGAACAACAATAATTTCTTGTCCAAAGCATTGGCTCCTGCTGTGTTCAACTTTGCGGGCTTTGTTACGACCGAAGGGGTCAATGCTGTGTGGAAGGGGGCCCTTGGTACAGGCAAGGGCAGCATTATGGATAACTTGGGCAGGGCCGTAAAAGAGTATGCTCCTCAATTCAAAAACAGATTGGCCGTGGGCATAGCAGAACAGGCGGCGATCAAGTACAAAATTCTGGGCAAAAATACCGAGCAATATGCCAACACAATAGGACAATTGGTGGGCGATTTTGTGGCTCCAACGGGCCAGCAATCCGGCATAAAAGATATTTTATTGAGAGCCGGAGCATCGGTCGCCATCAGCGCCCTCGGCGGAAAATACAACAGCGAGACAGGCAAGAATAAATGGGGCATGACGCCCACGCAAATGGCCGCCGTATCTTATGCCGGCAGCGAAATTTTCAGGGCCGCGATGGACAAGGGGCCATTTATCGATAGCCTCTTGTACGGGAATTTAAATACGACGACAGGAAAACGCGATGGCAGTGCCGGTGGCGGCTTCAAAAAGATGTCAGAGGCGTTGTGGACATACGGCGGTAGTATTCCTGACACGAAAAACCCAGCTGCCTGGTCACCGCTTCAGAGATGGAATTACGTAAGCGTGTTGCTCGACGTGTCAGGATTATCCAAATATAAGGAGGCAGTGGATCATGCGGAAAAGCAGTCGGGCAAATCCTGGAGAGAGCTGCTCAAAGACGGCTCGCTCGGGTCTCTGGCCTTCCGCCCAGTGGACAACTGGTTGGTTTCTTACGTCACCAGCTCCCTGCATAGCGCTGCGGCGGTGAATCTTGGCTTGTCCGCGGGAAAAGTCATCGATGCATTCCACGGAGGCAACTCTATCAACAGTCTTATGACCGCCAAGCCGGATGTTTATACTCCAGAAACGATACAAGCAGCCATGCGCAGCGAGGGGTCAAATTTCGATGCATGGGTGAATACGCAGCTCAATCAGCTCACAGACGCCGAATGGGAGAAAGTTTCCTGGTTAGACAAGCCAATGGGTGCGCCCGGAACAATAACGGCAGCTGTGTTGGGTAAGTCCTCAGGCAGTTCTGTGATGGGTTGGGCCACAAAGGGTCTTGGCGAGAAAGGCACCTTGACCGGCTTACTTTGGAACTTGCCTGTCAATGTTGTCAATGCCGTAACGGGCAGCGAGCTTGGCGGGATCATCTTGCAGTCCAAGGACAAACCGTCGTTGGCACAAAATATTTTCTTCACCAAAGACTCCAAGTCGCCGCTGAGTTTCTCGCCGGTTTACAACAGCGAGGCCATGCGCTATGGGACTATCGAGACAGACCATCTGGCTCGTTTCGCAAAAGAGAAATTCGGTAGCGATAGCCAGAAATCTATCGACATGTATGTCGCTTCGGAATTGGCACGCCTTGAGTTAGGCACAGACGCTTTTCTGATCAAGCATTATACGGGATCCGGCGGTCACGACCTTCTCAACATTGCGACCAAGCTTGGTTCGTCCGAAGGCGGGAAAATCGACTGGAGTAAAAGAGGCTTGACAGAGGATCAGGCCAGCGAATACGCAGATACTCTGCACGGTATTCAGGGTGTTCTAGGAACCGCAGAAGCCCAAATGAAGGTTTTTGACAACAGCATATTGACCAAGGGCATTATTACCGAAAAACAACGGAACGCTTTCAGTGCCGGCGGAGTTTCTATTCAGACACCGAATATGATGAAGGTTATCGAAAGCGGCGGTTTTATTAATATCAATAACAGAAAATTTTCGCTGGCTGGCATCTCAGAAATCAAAGATACCTTGAATTTAAAAAAAGAAACCTCTGCAAGCGGGGTTCCTGCCCAAGCAGAAGCGCTGAAACCAACGTTATCATCCTCACCGCTGGTCGTATCTAATTATGCCTCATTGGTTGGACCAAAAACAACAACGCCGGCAAGTACAGCAGAGCAGTTGCCGGCAAACACGCCTGCGTTGCCAGCGGCAGCTCCGACTTCGCCAGAAAATCTGCCGACAACGAACACAGATACCTTTTTGGCAGTTATCGTGCCACTTTCTGATGGAAGCGGAAGAGAGAAGGTTGTTGTGCGCTCATCCTCAGGCGAGATACCAGCCCCCCTTGCATTAAAACAGGCCCTTCTTATTTTCGAAGATGCCGGCGGCAAGATCAATAATTTTGAAAATGGTCACAGGGCTATAATCATCCCGGATCACTTGAAATCATTGGTTTCGCCAAATTCCGCTGTGCCCGACGAGGTTACGTCTTCAGATGTGACGCCCATCACCCCTGTTTTGCCAGCATCTGCTGATTCACGGCCGCCCGTTGCTGCCCAGCTTCCTGTTCAAACTCCTACTCAAACTCCCGCTCAAACCGCAGAGCCATTAAAGCCCGCTGCGGCAGATGGAGTTCAATACAAAGCTCCGGAATTCACGCCAGCTACACTAACGGGGTTTAGCGGGTTTAAATCGCCCTATGCGCCGCAGCGCGAGTACAGGCCCGAAGTGACCACAACATACACGAATCAAAACGGCATAATCACCCAAACGGTTGAGAGAGGCTCTGGCGCAAATAAGCAGTTGGTCACTAGCAGGGTGGCAGATTTGAAACAGAACACCATAACAATAACCGGCCGCGAACCGATGGGCGACGGGACCTTCTTGAATCCGTTCACAGCCTCGACAACAACGATCAAAAGTCCCATACAGGTTGAAGGACAATATAATTTCACATGGGACGAGAACAATGCTATATCGGCCCAGCATTTTGACCTTTCGGATGTGACTGCCGGAGCGACGGTCATGGCCGGCAAGACAATAGAAAAATGGGAAGGCAAGGGGATTGATTCTCAAACAAAACAGCTTCTGCAGCCCGGTGCTTCTCTCAAAGTTTCCAACGGGACAGGGATGACCTCCACCAAGGCCTTGCATTCGTATGATATGTCTGCCCTTGATCCCAAGGCAACGGATGTGGTCAAAGAGATCCAGAACGATCTTAAAAATAAGGGCTTTTACATGGGCGAGGTCACAGGGAATCTCGACGACGCCACTCGAACCGCCATCACGGCATTCAATCAGATGCCGTTGCAACAGCGCATTGCAAGCGTCTCAACCATTGACAACGCAAATGTGACGACCATAACCTCCCAAATACCAACAGCGAAACCGCAAGCACCGATTAAAGAGCGCACGGTTTTCACTTACGATCCGGCTGATCCAACCAGGACCAGGATACAGTCTGTTTCCAAAGAATCGAGCTTGTCTGAGCGCGGAACAGTGATGATTGCAGATAACAGCTCGGGCTCAGGCATCGTCCTTGATCCAACCGGCAGCATTCAATTAAAGCACGCCACCGTCTATTCATTTGATCCGACTAACCCCCAGGCCATGAATCCGGCTGCGGTCTATGTTGACAATCTGCCAACTGAGCAATATGGTTATGACGACAACATGCAGAACCTGCTTTCTACAAGAACCAACGAATATAAGCTGGCAGATCGCGAAAAAGCCATGAAAGGCGCGGATCTAAAAGAGATCAGTCCTGTCCGCTCCGCGATAACTCAATACGGGGCCCTTGAGCGCGTGGATCCAAATAGTCTGGCAGGCATGAGCAAGGATAAGATTAGAGAACTTCAGGGCAATTTGCAGTCTTTGGGCTTGTATACCGACAAAATCGATGGCATTGCAGGCAAAAACACAAGGCAGGCTGTTGAACAATTGAACGCTCAGCTTGCAACTGACTCCGGACCGAGGGCAATCGCTCTCCATGAAATTGCTTATAATGAAAGCGGGGAAGCGATAAGCGATAAAGTCTCTACGCTGCCATTTCAGGGCAAACCGCAATGGGCGCAGACGCGCGCCATAGACGCTAATGGTATCATTACAATTTCTTCGCCGGGCGAAAAAGGCAAAATCGAAACTCTTGTCTCGCACGACGATTATTCTAATGATGGTCTGGATGCGTCTCTCGGGGCAGGGGATCTTTTTGACGATAACCAGGGCAGGACTTTAAAATACGTCAAGGATGACAACGGCAAGACTGGCTTCGCGCCTGAGAGGGGCTGGTTTGATAATACCAGGTATGCCGGCGGCAGCGTCGCTGCGATAAAATTGGATGGCTCCGACGGCACCAAACGTGTATTAACTCCGGTCAAGGGCCAGAAAGACCTTTGGCAGGTCGACGGCACCAACGAAAGATGGCAGGCGCAGAAAGGTCCAGACGGGAACACGTCTTTCTCTCGCATTGGCGGAAAGTCGTCTACTGGGGATCCAACAGTATTCTTGACCAGGGTTGCAGATGCGGCGAATCTGCCGAAGACTCTCCCGCAGGCTGAGCGCCTTAAGCAGGCCGCATTGTTATATGAAAGCGGCATAGTCAGGGTTTTTGACAACAGCGACGCTATTTACTTTGGTGACCCTGCAAGCGGAACCTACAGCAGCTCAAAGGATAAAGGTATTTATCAGATCAATAAAACAGAAACAGGAGATCAATTCCAGATATTACGCCTTGATACGACACAGGTTGCCGGAGGCGCGGATAGGCCCTTAAAAGATATTCTTGTCCAAACAGGACAGCATATGAGAGATTCGAGTTCCTATAAGGACAACACAACCTGGGGATCCGGGTTGGGCAATTTGGTCGGCGGTGCGGTGAAATATTTAGGCGGCGCAGGTTCCATGATAACATCGGTCATCATAGACCCCCTGAACCAAATAAATGCGCTTTTGGGTGGGGATCCTAATTACTTTAGAGGCGGGTCTCAAGATGCGGTGAATTTGAGGTCTGAAGGCTGGGCGCAAGTCAAGAGAGGCACTGGCGAAGGTCTTGTTGCTCTGGGGACCTCAACAAAAGAAGAGTGGAAGGTTGTGGCTCCTTTTGTGGCATTAGCTGCTCCCACATGGTTTATGGTGGGTGCTGGCACCAGCTTGGCTTTGTCAGATGAGGGCATAGGAGCGATTTCCTTAGTTACGGCGCCAATTATTGATCCCCTTAATCAGGTAAATGCGCTTTCGGGTGGGGATCCGAATTACTTTAGAGGCGGATCCCAAGATTTTCAGGCTTTGTTTACCGTCGGAGAAAACAGGATTGCTCATAATCAGGAAGCGTTTGACAACATCATTGTCAACGGCACTGTAACTGGAGCCTTTGGAATCGTCTCTCGGGGGATTGGGTTGTTGAGTGGGCTGGCGAGTACTTCCGGGGCAGGTGGCAGCGCTGGTAGCTCCTGGTTCATGAATCCGGCCAACTCAAGCATAATTAAAGAAGCTGCTAAAAGAGGCGTGCCCGGGGCTGAATGGTTGTTGAAGCAGGCTGTAAATCCTGAGGTTGCCACGGCCACGGGTGTTGCACTTAGTACGGGCATCGGCGCTGCGGGAGGCGGGGGTATTTATACAGCTTACACAGTATCTTCTGGCAACGAGTTTAAGTTTTCTGACTTGGCGGCTTCGATGTTCGCAGGTGCTTCCGTTGCATCTTCTCCTTACATATTGCGGGCACTCGGTTCTCCTGCAGTTGTCAGGCCTTTGGCTGTGTGGCAGACAGAGGGCGGTTTAACATTAGCTACTGCAGCTCGAAATTTAGCTGTGAGCAGCACGGCTGTTGCCGGCACAGGAACAGTTATGGCTGATTTGGGCGCCAGGGTGTTTAACGGCGGTGAAGGGTTGTCCTGGAATCAACGGCTGGCGGTTTTCTCAACACTCTTTGCAGCCAATACGTTGAGATCGCTTAGCGGTGCAGCTGCAGATGCAGTTGTGGCGAACCATTCTTCGAAGCTGCTTGCAACTGCCGGATCAGCTTTAAATTACGGCGTCCAGCTAGGGACCGTAGGAGGCAGCTGGGGTGTTATTGCACAGCAGTGGCGCACAGGTTATGACGGGGACAAGACTTTCTGGCAGAATCATACTGACAATGCGGCTACGTTCTATCAATCAGGGAAAACACCATTTATTGTTGGCGCATTAGCAGGACTTCCTTTGGCGGCAAAAGGGCTCTTCCCAACCGCTTTTGCCAAAGACACCCTGCTTGGCAGAGTGGCTAGTGCCTATTCTCCCAACACGCTCATTTCTTATTTAACATGGCCTACAACAGCAGTGGCAGCGCGGGGTGTTTATGGTTATTTAAGTGGAGATCCGAACAACTATATGTCCTGGAAGGACGCAATAGACATTGCGACATTTGCGACGTTCGCCCGTTTCTTGTCCGGGCCTAGCAAAGCTGCCCAATATTTTACAAACAAAACCCCTTGGATAACCAGCTCGTCCTCTCTTAACAGCACCTTAGCAAGCCCTGTGGCGCGGTACGCTTTGTTGGGCGGCACAGGCGCTGCTGTAAATATAGGCAAAGAATTAGGTGTTGGTTTATTCGAGAGTAGTACAGATATTGGGTTAGATAAACCACTTTATGTCCAGAGAAATGAATTAGGAAGAGTGACCGGTTGGAGCACGACAGCAAAAGATGGTTATAAATTTGAATCTAACGGATTATGGTTTGGAGAAGATAACTTTGGTGGCAAGCTCAGGGCTGCTGCTTTCCGCGGAGCATTCTGGGCGACCCTGACGAGTCTGGCTGTCAAGGATGCGAAAAATATCTTCAGCTCCTTAGAGACAAAATATGGCAGCCAGACTGTTAAAGCTGCTGCAGGGGGTAGGTCCGCAGGTATTATTGACTCATTAAAGATCACTGGTGCTGAAAGGTTGGGGCTTACCGGCGCCTGGGGCGGGTTGAAGTGGATATCCATCGGCACCCAATTCCCTGTCTATGCAGGTATGTACAAATCTGCTGTCTACGGACTTGAAACCGGCCTGTTGCCCAACGGCACGCTGCTTAACTTAGAGCTGCCGACGAGAGATTTTACATTAACAGAGCAAGAAAAAGCTATTGGTCTGACAAGGATTTTTGATGAACACGGCTGGGGAGTTCGTCCTGCGGCTCAGAGCGTTTTGAGAAGCGCGGCCATTGATTCACCAGAAAGCGGCGTTATCCTGAATCCTCTAATAGCAGGCACCATGCTGGCAAGAGAGAGAACGACGGCTTCCAATCCTTTGAGTGTCCGCTTCAGAGATTTCTCGCAAGCGACACCGGTCCGACGGGCCTTGGTTGCTGAGCCAATTGGGCTTGCGAGAGTTGCCCTAGTCGTGACAGGC
This sequence comes from Candidatus Omnitrophota bacterium, assembly GCA_043801485.1. GTDB lineage: Bacteria > Omnitrophota > Gorgyraeia > Velamenicoccales > Velamenicoccaceae > JAZDLY01. The sequence goes on from JAZDLY010000031.1 coordinate 27,465, forward strand.
GTGGATACAGCCATGGAGTGGGCTTCAACAAAGCGACTGCAGCTGGTCGGTGTCGGTGGCGGGGATTCTAAAGTAGATTATACGCGCGGCCAGGTATGGGTTGATAAAGACGGTAGACCTTTTGCAGCCCCCCTCGAGATGGATTATTCTGGCGAAGGGGCTAGTAAGATTACCGGGGACACGGCTTCTATTACTTTGAGAGAAAGCTTTTCAACCGGATTTGGGACCAAGCTCGGCGGGCTAAGCGAGACCAGTATTGGCAGTTGGGGTACTTTGATCCTTGCGCTTAAACCAATGCCGACGATGAACAGGGAAGAGATCGTATTCCAGAACGGTCAGAAGCAAATGGCGGGCGGCAATCTTCAAGAAGCCAACAAGTTGTTTGGTCAAGCAGAAGGCATTGCTCGAGAAAATGGAAATAAAAACTTTGAACAGCAGGCCCGCCAGACCAGAGCTGAGAATCTTCGGGTGATGGCCGGCGAGGCTTTTGGCAGGGGGAATTTAGCCGAGGCCGAAGGCCACTTGATCACGGCAACCAGTATTGATCAAAACAACAGCCTGGGCTTTATTGATCTCGGAATTGTGCAGAATGGCTTGGGTAAATATTCCGACGCTAATGTGAGCTTTAAGAGAGGTGAGAGAATTGCGCAAGCACAGAGCCTTCCTGAAGCCGCCTCTCAGATCAGGGACCTCAGGGTGCAAAACATCAAAGGCCATTTGACGCAGGAAGGGATTGCGCAATACAGGGCCGGCAACATGGACAGAGGCGAAGTCTTGCTCAATCGAGCGTTTACGGTCAGCGGAAGAAATGACGGCAATCTGCTGGCGTTAATGGGAGACATGAGCTTCAGTCAGGGCGACATCAGCAAGGCCAAGAATTATTACACAACCGCCCTTCAGCTCAAAGGCGGGAAGGATGCCGGTATTCAAAATGCGCTGGGAGAGCTTTATCGCCAGCAGGGAAATGTCACATTGGCCAAAGCGCACTTTAAGTCAGCATATGATTTGAGCAGAGGGACGGAGTATTTCAGCAACCTGGGCCTTGGTTCTGTTTATTTAGGCGAAGGCAGGATGGACAGGGCGTTGCCTTATCTTGAAACAGCCGCAGGCCTTGGCGGCAAACAGGATATAGGTCTTCTCAAGACAGTTGGCAGTATTTATGATGCCCAAGGAAATTTCGGCGCTGCCAAGAGCTATTATACAACGGCCCTTGGTTTGGCAGAGGGCAGAGATATTGATCTCCATCGTTCGCTGCAGTCCATTTATCAGCAGGAAGGAAATAATTTCGGGGCCAGGGCCCATGAAATGAGGGCACGGGAGCTCAGCAGGATTAGCAATGCACCCTTGGTTTTTGAACAGACAGCGCCTCTCGAAACAATCGGCGAAGTGCGTGGTTTGGCTGATCAGATTGTTAAATTTGCCAACATGATGGATAAGGAGCGGTATTTGAGAAGGGAAAATGCCAAGCCAACCGGCGGGATAAACGATCAAGTTTTGAATAATCAGCTAGCTAATCGCATACGCACTTTAAGCGAAAACCGGTTGGCTGAGCTTTCAACTGTTAGCGACATCAATGCCTTAAAGCCTGGGGACATATTGCTCAATGAGAACACCGGGCAGGTCCTTATTGTTTCTGAAAAAACAGACAAACACTTTACAGTTGCCTGCGCCCTTAGAGAAAACGCCATGGCAGCTTTGCAGCCAATCAACATATTCGACCAGGCGATCCTTAACGGACAATTTAAAAAGGTTGCAATGTTAGAAAAGCCGCAGCCAAACAAGACCCTTGGCGTGGATCGCAACGGCATTCCTTTTGGCGGCGCTCTTCCTCTGCCCCACCCTGAGTTTAACCGTGCTAAAGAAGCCAATGAGAGATATAGCCGGGAACAAGATTTTCAGAAGAAAGGGTCCGTATTCACGGGTGAAGCCAACCGGGCGACAGGGCCTCCGGAATTAAGACGCCAAGCCTTTATCCCCGCATTCAGCGATTCCATCAAAACAGGCACGCCTGATCTCACGAGCAGAACCTTTAGAAATAATGAAATAGAGGCCAGAAAGTTTTATGACAAGACTTTCTCTTTGATGGCCAATGAGAAAGATGGCTATAGCGAAGGGATAGCCAGATTGCAAAAAGATGCGGCTGTCATTCTTGTCAGTCCAAATGGCGCCTACAGGGGACCATTGACCAATCTGGCAAACGCCGGTGGTAAAACCTTTGTTGCGATTAATGCTCAGCTCTATATGGCCAAAGAAGGCTGGAATGGCTTTATTTTTACTGCCAACGAAACAATGACCAAGCAATATGCTTCTAACCAGGTTCCATCTGGCTTTAAGCATTCTCTGCGAGATTTTGTGAAGCTGCCAGAAGTCGCCAAGGCCATAGGTGCAAAACAAGGAAGTCTGGACCTGGTCAATCTGGATGCCGAAATACAAAAACTCCACGATTTCAGAAAAACAGGACAGACCGATAGCGCCAAGCAGCAGGCGCGTCACATTGCAGGATTGTTATCAAATAGAGATCTTATCAAGGTCATTTCCAAAACAAACAGAGGATTCCTGGATTTGACAGCCGAGTCGTATTATGCTGAGGGTGTCCCCGAGCTTGAGCGCGCCCTGAAAAACTTAAAAGACCCGACCCAGAAAACGAGCATTATGGTTGACGAGGTTGATACGGTCGGGTTGGAAAACACGCATTACACGCAGTCAGACAAAGACACGACCCTCAGGAATGCCTCGCAGGCTTTTAAGAACACCGCTTCTCTGACGCAGAAAGTTTTTGAGATAGCCAGGCCCATGGTAACAAGCGGAGAATTTGTTATGGCGGATCATCTTGATCCTGTTCAGGATAGCAAAACACTCAGTTTCTCAGAACTGGCCAGGCAGGATAAATTGGCAGGCTATCGCGATGGCATGCAAGGAAACGCCAATATCACAGAAGGCAAGATTCTTTTATCCCCAGCGGTTCTTTCCAGATTCAAAGGCATCACAGATAATGAAGGATTGATTCAGGGTGTTTTTGAAGCCATCACAGGAGTTTTCGGCGCCCGGGACGGCTTGACGAAATTGGGTACAACTGCTTCGGAAAAGCCACGCCTTGTGTCAGCTGTTGACCAGGGCATTGCCAGTCCGGATTTGATTCAGTCTAACTTTTCAAAAGTCGTTGCCTCGACCTTAGAATACAATGCGCGCAATAACGACAAGCTCGACATTATGGATATTAAGCTGACCACCCAGACGTCGCGCCGCGCTTTCTCATTGGAACAATTCAGCGGCGCGCGCGTTGCCGGCATCACGGCTACGCCGCGAAGTTCTATCTCGACTTTGGCGGCAAAACTGGGATTGGAGTTCAAGCCCACAGAGGATATTGTCGCAGACAACAATATCTTATCCGACAAGAGACCGGGAAATATTAAGTTTCTAGTCACCAACGATATTGACGCAAATAGTCTCAAAAATCGTATTCAGGCTTCCCTGGACGATGGAAGACGTGTCGTCATTATTGCCCCAGAGGCAGATACGGTTCTGAGGCTATCCAAAGAGCTTTCAAAGACTGAATTCAAGGATCGCGTTGAGGTCTTCAACAACAAGGATACTGATTATTTCAGAGCCATGCCGCAGATGGGCAGGACACCGAGATCTATTCTCTTGGCAGGCGCAGAGGTTGGCCGTGGTTTTGACTTTATGGATAACCCTGACATCATTATCGCGGGGGGCGAGCGCGTTCCTGCTGAAGAAATGCTCCATTGGACCAGGAGGACCGATAGAAACCAGGGGATTTATCAGCAGCGGGAACGGGATGGGCAGAGACAGGGCCAGGTTGTTGTTCTTCTCCAAAGAGATAATTTGCGAAATATCTTTAATCAGGGTGGCGCAAAGGTTAAAGAGCTCCAGGCCAGCGGCATCAGCAAAGATTTATTCAAGGGCATTGAATTCAACAAGATAGACGTTAAAGATGCTCTGAGAAAGATCGACCAGGCTTTCGAATCTAAAGATCTCGCCAAGATCGAAGAAGCCCAGGATGTTGCCCACAACCTTTGGAAACAGACAGCCCAATATGCCGAGGTTGTCAAGGTTTCGCAGAGTGCGGATCGCGCCATCATTACGCAATTCCATGAAACAAGGATGTCGAACCCGTTGCAGTACTATCGAAGGCTGTGGGAGAAGGCAGGCGATCTGGCGTTTGTCGAACACATCATCAACCAGGAACAGCAAGGCAGATATTCTGATGTTCCTCGATTAAACGACGCGCTGCTTTCTCCTCAAGAAAGGGTTCGTCTACTTTCCGAATCTTCCTGGAAGCAAACACTCAAGATGTGGACCGATTTTAAGGACTTGAAAGTCAATGGCAAAGACTTGAGTCCGGAAGGGATGGCCTTGGTTGAAGGCGAGTTGCGCTTTGCCGAAAGAATGATGAAGCGAGAAATGTCTATGCTCAACAGCTACAAAGCCGAGCCGGATAATTGGAATGCCTGGAGAAGCGAGGTTCGTCGTGCGCCAGATTTTGTCAGGCCGGATGGAAAGATCGATGTCGAGGCGTTCGCCAGGGCTAACCAGAGAACCTACGACAATATGTTTATTATCGCCAGAAATCTGGGCGAACATATTATTCCATCGCGCGTTATTGAAAATCATTTGGTAAATGCGTCAACGCGCATCATCGGCCAAGCAGCAGAAAAGGTCATGCCGGAATATCGCACAGACACAGAGAAGCCAAAGATCCCGGCCCAAGTGCCTGATTATATGGCCCGCATGGACAAGGCCATGGAGACCGTGAAGATTAATCCTGCGGAGTACGCGCAAAGAAGGCAAAAGGTAGAGGCCTGGCTGGGAGCAAAGGGAGTCAGCAGCGACGGCGTTCTCATGCCGGGTTTGGCGCGGGGGGTTTCTGCTCTTATGAAAGCCAACCAGGCTGAATATAAGGATATCGCCTCAGGCCTTACTCAGATTCAGCCAGTGGCCAGTGTCAACATCTCTTCTTTGCCTTCCACCGGCGGCCAGAAACTTTCTATGTTAGAAGCGACTGAATTCATGATGGGCCTGATGGATTTCGAGATTTTGACCGTTGGGGACATCAACTCCGGCATGTCCGGCGGTTTGGATATCCTGCAGAATTTAGGCACAGGGCCGGCTGTATTGGCTAATTATGTTTCCACGAATATCCATGCCGATAATGGACAGCCTATCGTTCTAAACAAATTCACATCAAATGAATTCAGCGACTATAAGATTGCCTATTTGACGGATAACCGCGACAAGATGCTGCAATCCGTGATCAATTTATTACCGACCAACCAACCAAGCCTGGAAGGCGTTCGTGTTGCTTTGGAGACAATCAGGAAAGACAGGACTGATGCGCGCGTGGCTTTTGTGAGTAAGCAGATGGAGCCAAGCTCCTATGAGTACAAGCAGGGCTGGATGAAAGCCAATAGCGTTACCGCGGGTCAATTATTTGATCTGTCCTCTTCTTTGAATATTCCGACCCAGCAGGGGATCCATAATGATGTGATCCGGCTGCTTGGTGTCTTCTCGCCGGTGACATCTTTTAATCAACAGAGCTGGGAGAGATATGCCGAAGACCTCAACAGAATGTACCACAACGTGAACCAGGGCATCAACGATCGGCTTGCCAGATCTCTGACCATTGCCGCATTTGGCCAGGATATGATCTGGTCGTCTATCATTCACGATGTTGATTTAAAAGAACCCATCAACTCTCCTGTTTTCAAAAAGGCCCTGACCGCGGCCCAGAATAAGAGGAATGGATATTTGGATTCTCCATTGATGTTCCCTGTATTTACGGCTGGTTTTTCAATGCCGAAACAATATGATCAAAACAGGCCCTTCAAGAAATCTGATCTTGATGCAGAGAGAGGCTCCAAGCGTGCCTTGTTTGAGTTAATGGTCGGCCGGCCACTGACAAGCAACCAGTACAAAAATATCATGCATGTTTACAATGCGATCGATACCGCTGTTGGGGAATCGAGGATTCCAAAGATAAGATCGTCGATTGAAAAAATGCCCGTTGCTGTTTTACTCGCTGGGGATATTTCAAACACATACCGTTATCTGGTTGGCGTTATCGATGACAAAGAAAGTAAGGCATCCAAAGCATTGACGGCAGCCCTCCAGGCAAAATTGACCCATCTGGACATGCTCTCTGATAATCTGGACAAAAGAGACAACTTACTTTCTATCGGCGATGTGCAATCAATTATCAATCAATATGGTGTTGATGAAAGGCTTTTTGGTTTGCATCCTAACAGAGCCCAAGAGCGCAACGAATTATTGAACAGAGGGCGCGTGGTGTCGGCTATGGAGAGCAAGGCTGATTTTACGGCGCAGCAGATCAAAGAAGCCAGCATTGACAGGATAGTCATCGATGCCCTGTTGTTGCCGAACGCCAAGATCCGCAAGGCTTCTTTTGATGCTGACAGAGACCTTGTTTATCCGATCGTCATCAATGAAGCGCGCAGGCAGTTGACCAATATCCTCAAAGAAATGGGGGGCATAGAAGACCTCGCGTCAATGAGCGACGCGCTGTTCAGTGTCAGGACAAGCACATCTTGGGCCGAGGGCTTCAAGGTGCCAGCTATTGTTAAAGAAAAATACAATAGCCCCAAAGAGCTATGGTTTGATGCGGGGTCAAGGGTTGTCGATAACCTGAACCATCAAATGACGAATACTGAGATCCAGACCCACTTCGAGGATTATTTCGGTGAAAAAGTTGATTTAGCTGTTAATTACGACAGGGTGAGGCGCTCTGTGCAAGGTATTCAGGTCGGTTTCCCTAAATTGGCGACAAGCCTAAAAGATGTTCATGCGCCGCGCCTGCGCGAAGAGTTTAACGCGGTTAATAACGATTTATTTAAGATCCAGACAGCGCCAGTTTTCGTCAGGCCCGGAGAGATGGTGAGGAGCGGTGCCGCGATTTCAGAATCGACGTCACTGGCCGATGATTCCTACGGCTTTATGGTCAATTTGCGTTCTTTCAAGCCGGTTACAGGCTCCACGAAGCGCTATCAGGATGTTTTCGATATGCCGCACGAGCTTTATCATATCTTCACCGATAGATTGACGACGCTTGATCAGACCACATTAAAGTCTCTATATGAAGTCAGAGGACTAGACGATATTTATGGACAGGGGGCCACACAAGAGCTTATTAGTCCGGAAGGCATTCTGAAACATGATCTAACCTTCGGCGGCAACCACACCATGAATGAAATGCTGGCAACCATGGCCGGCCTGAGATATGTTGCCAAGAATTATACCAACACTAAAGATCCGGAAGCCTTATGGCTGATCAAGAATTTGACGAACAGAGAAAGCAGTGATTTGCCGCTCCACTTGCTCAAGGACATGCCCTATCAGGATCTCAAAAATGATATTGAATCCGCAAGAGGCGATTTGAAGGTGACCAGCGGCCCCAAGAGAATGACTTCAACCTTGCCAAATCTTGACGGCATCGAGCCTCTGCAGGTCAATCGGGATATTTTGGCCAGCCTGCAGTCGATCGGCGATGCCGGTCAACTGGAAGCTCTCGGAGCAACGCTCCCCGTTGTTAAGAATGCCGTTGAAATATTCGACATTCTAAAGAGCAATCTGCCAGGGCTAGAGTTTAGCTGGTATGGCAGCGGAGTAACCAATTTAACTCTCAATTTGCCTTTCACAAATGATTATTATCATATCGGTATTGTCGGAAATAAAGACATTGATTTAGAGAAACTGAAAGAAAAGATTGATGACTTTACGCAGAAAACAACCGAAGGAAAAATAAAGAATCTAAAATATGGCGAAGAAGGGTTTGAGTATAAGGGGATTCCTTTTAAGGTGATAGGCACAATCAACCAAGAAAATTTAATTATTCCTTTTGATAAGGAAATACCGGAAATTAATTTATCCATCAACGCACTTGGCATTACATCTAACGGGAGATTTTTATCCAATAAAGTTGCCTTAGATGACCTAAACCAGGGAACATTTAGGTTTGTTGCCGGCCAGGGTGTTGATATTGCCAAGAATGCATCTTGGATTAACAATATTCACCGCGCACTGCGCACCAGGCTACAAACAGGCTTCGACTGGAGCGAAGAAACGAAGAACATTGTGGCAAATCATGACTATTATTTAAGTCTAATGCCTTCGATTAGTGAAGCTAAAGAAGCAGATCTTGACCAATTGACGAATCTAAAGCTTTCAGGAAAAGTAAAATACACTACAGCCTTGGCCAGTGGCTTCGATGGGACGTTGCATCGTCTGTACAGAGATGCCATTAATCCTGAAATTGTTACACGGGACCTAGAAGCGCTCGGCATAAAAGAATTTTTGGCGCCTTATGTTGATTTTGCTAATCTAGAACAACAGGCCCAGGCTTTAAAAGCTCCGGGGAGTGCAAGTTCGTCCTTGGTGGACATGGATCTACCTGCTGGGCCAATCGCAATTGCTCCCTTGCAGCAAATTGGAAAAATAGAGCCCTTGAAGATGGCAGATATTGTTTCATCCAGATTGCCGACGCCCAACGCCCGCGCGCCGACAATTTCGGGTACGACAATTTCTTCTCCTTCCCGCAGAACCCTTGACGACTATGTTCAGGATTTAGAATCCAGAAATTCCTTCCAATCTTTCCCTGCCAACCAAAGAATGCATAAATATATTGAGAC
>JAZDLY010000064.1:0-5931 GCA_043801485.1 Candidatus Omnitrophota bacterium
TTGGTCTCCACCATCAGGATCACAAATTCTTCTCCGCCGTAACGAAACACCATGTCGAGGTTGCGGATCGAACGCACAAACAGACTACTCAAGCTTCTGAGCACTTCATCTCCGGCCAGGTGGCCGTTGGTGTCGTTGTATTTTTTGAAATCATCCACATCCACCATCGCGATGGAAAAGTGCTGCGGATAGCGACGGGCACGCGTGATTTCGCGATCCAGGACTTCATGCAAATAGCGGTGGTTATAAACGCCGGTGAGCCCGTCGACAATAGAGAGATCGTAATAGTAGGATTTTTTGTCCGCCTCGTCCATCAGGAAGTATCTCTCGATGGCGTGTTCTACGACGATGCGGATCTCGCTGGCGTTGAAGGGCTTGGTGATGTAGCCGAAAGCCCCGTCTTCCATAACCTCGATGGCCGAATTGATGAATAGGTACGGTGTGATGACAATGACGCTGGCCTTGGAATCGATGTTCTTGATGGCGCGCACCAGCTCTGCACCACTCATGTCCGGCATGCGCAATTCCGTAATCACGGCCGCACAACGAACATCTTTGAGGAGCTTTAACCCCTCCCGGGCAGAAGTGACTGAATTGACATTATGGCCTGCCGCATAAAGCACAGATCCCAGAACTTCGGCAGAATCCTTCTCGTCTTCAATCACAAGAATATCTGCACTACGCTTGACGCCGCCTTCAGCTGGAGCACTTTTCATAGAGTCTATCCAATCATAGTGAATCACCACCGAATTTGTCGGTGGCTTGGATTTGATCCCCCTTCGCCAAAGGCTTCGGGGGATATCCCGCTGACGCAGGATTTCGCTACATCAAAACATTAAGGTGCTTAAAATTCGGGCACATAACTTACGTCGGTTGCGATGTAAGTTATGCCCTCATTTAATTATCTTAATTGATTCATTATATATGATTTAGGAAAAAAATTACAGAGAAATTTTCTCAACAAATCTCTTCTCCTTCGCTAAATTAACTTGACAACAGCGCCTTTCATAGGTAAAATCACCGACGCATCCTGAAAAATAACTCGTCCCCATCGTCTAGCCTGGTCTAGGACACGAGCTTTTCAAGCTTGCGACACCGGTTCAAATCCGGTTGGGGACGCCATTCTTCTTCCTCGCTATACCTCACAGAATACGATAACTACTTGACTCCATTGGTGTTTGGTGTAAAAATACCTGCAAATGGCCACCTTCGTCGGTATAGGCGTGAGCGAAAAAAAAGATCCTTTTCTGGCAGGCTGTGAAGCCGCCAAGATGGCTCTGCATCACCTCCGCCACAAACCCATCTCTTTGGGATTTTTGTTCTCCACCATTCATTTCGCCGACCGCCGACTCCTGGAAGGCGTCATGCACACCCTCGGTAAAATTCCGATCATCGGGTCAAGCGGCGCGGCACTCATTTCTTCAGAGGGCATCCACACCTACGGCGCCGGATTGATGCTTTTGGGCTGCGATAAAATAAAATTTGGCCTGGCCCACGCCACAGACATCAACGCCAAGGGCGCGCGGGCTGCCGGGGAAGAATTCGCCCATCTGGCGCTGAAAAATCTCGGCTCGATGCAAAAAGACACCGCTTTGATTTTTGCCGACGGACTCGTTGAAAATGCCTCGGACCTCTTGCGCGGCATCAAAGACGTCTTGGGGACGAGCTTTCCGATTGTCGGCGGTTCGAGCGCCGACAATTTCCGATTTTTCAAGACATACCAATATTGCCAGACAGAAGTTTATAGCAACAGTGTAACAGGGGCGGTCTTTTCAGGTGAAAAGATTTTCGGGATCGGCTTGCGCCACGGCTGGAAACCGCTGGGACGTCCCCATGTCATAACAAAGGTCAAAGGCAATGTCATTAAGTCTATCGAAAACAGGCCTGCCGTGAGCATTTACGAAGAATACTTTGGGAAATCCCGCGGAGAAATCAAACACGACCTCCTGCGCATCAGCATTTACTATCCCCTCGGCCTCTACGTGCCCGGTGAAACAGAATATTTATTGCGCAACGCCTTGCGCGTCGATGAAGACGGCGGCCTTGTGTGCCAGGGCGACGCCTTCGAAGGCAGCGATGTGCGCCTGATGATGGGGACCAAAGAATGGGCCCTGGAGGCAGCGACCCAGGCCGCCAAGGAAGCCAAAGAATCCCTGACGGACAAGACGCCGAAGGGCGCTTTGATCTTTGAGTCCGTCTCCCGGCATAAACTCTTGGGGCGGTTGACAGAAAAAGAGTTATCGCGTATAAAAGAAGTGCTGGGGGATATTCCACTTCTGGGCATCGTCACCTACGGCGAACAGGCACCCCTGAAATCTGTCGAGCACTCCGGCGAGACCTATTTTCACAATGAAACAGTTGCACTCTTAACACTTGGTGAATCTTATGGCCCCCACTAACCTTGCGATGGCACCATCTTACTTCGAGCAGATCGTGAATTTTGCCGGCATGATTGGCCTGATTGCCTTCATTGGGCTGACGATTGTCCTTGTCTTCAAGATGGAAAAAATCAAACAATTGCAGACAGAACTGACAAGGCTCAAACGGGCCTTTGAAGAGCTCGACGGCCAAGGCAAGCTCATTGTCCAGACAGACCTGGAGCTGCACCGCGCCCAGGAAGAGCTCGACAAAAAAGTAGCAGGCCTTGTGGCCCTTCAAAAATTGACGCGCTTGATTTCCACGACGCTCGATGAAGAAGAAATTTTTCATAAGCTCGAACAAAAACATCTGACCGAATTAGGGTTTGATCGGGCGCTGGCTTTTTTGCGAACCCCGGAGGGGCGTTTCCTCGTCAAGCTCCACCTGGGTTATGAGGCCGATGAAGCGGACCAGCTTGCCCGTGAATTCGCCGCCAAAACGCTCCTCGTGGACCGGGTGTTGCATCGCTCCAAGGTTGTATTGTCGACGGATTCAGACATCGACAGACTGACCAAAGACATCCCGCCCTTCTTGAATATTCTGGGCCTGGCCTCTTTTATCTGCGCCCCGGTCATGCAAAAAGAAGGCGCCATCGGCGTCCTCCTTTTGGGCTGCGAATCCGAATACACGCACCTCACGCAGGCCGACAAAGACCTCGTCTATATCCTGGCCACGCAAATCGGCCAGGCTCTGGAAAATGCCAAGCTCTTTGAAGAAACATGGCGCTCCCAACAAGAACTGGAAAACAAAATCCAGCAACGCACCAAGGAATTATCAGATGCCCTTAAGCAAATCAAAACCATCAGCAAGAGAAAATCGGATTTCATCTCCGCCGTGGCGCACGAATTGCGCACGCCCTTAACCTCCATCAAAGGCTATGCCTCGATCCTGGCAACGGGAAAACTCGGTGAGCTCCCCGAACAGGCCAAGGAACGCATCGAGAAAATCAACAAGCACAGCGACAACCTCTCGCAGCTCATCAATAATCTTCTGGATATTTCGCGCATCGAGTCCGGCCGCGTCGAATTAAAGCTGGAGCCCATCAACCTCAGGGCCATGGCCGAAAATCTCGGCGATATGCTGGCGCCGCCAATGAAGGACAAAAATATCGAATTTATCGTGGACATCCCGGCAGACCTTCCGCCGGCCCGGGCCGACAAAAGTCAGATCGAACGGGTCTTCATCAACTTGATCGGCAATGCCCTTAAGTTTACGCCCACAGGCGGCCGCATCACGGTCAAGGCACGGGCCTTGGACCAAAACATGCTGCAGGTGGCTGTTGCCGATTCCGGCATCGGGATTTCCGAGAAAGACCTGGAGAAAATTTTTGAGGAGTTTTTCCGGGTGGACAACGAAGTCAACCAAAGCGTCAAAGGCACGGGCCTCGGCCTTACGCTGGTCAAATACATCGTCGAGGCCCACAAAGGCAGACTCATGGTAACGAGCCAACTCCACAAAGGCAGCTCTTTTGCCTTCACGTTGCCGAAAGGATAAAACAATGAAGAAAAAAATCCTGGTTGTTGACGATGAGGCGGACATCAGAGAAATTGTTCGCTTTTACTTAGTCGAGGAAGGCTATGAGGTGGTTGAGGCCGCAAACGGCCAGGAGGCAATCCTTAAGGCCCTTCGGGAAAAACCGGACCTGATCGTGCTCGACATCATGATGCCGGGGATCAACGGTTTCGAAGTCGCCAAACACCTCAAGGACGATCCCAATACCCACGAGATCCCTATCATCATTCTCTCGGTCTTAGCCCACGATTCCCAATACCGGCAGGGCATCCTGGATTATATCTCCAAGCCGTTCCGCCAGGAAGATCTTGTCTCGACCGTGCGGCGCGTTTTTGAAAAAGTTGACGGAAAGGCACTGAAGAAAACAGTCCTTATCGTCGATGACGACCCGGATATTGTGGACATCATCTCCATTTGCCTCAAAGACAATAACATCAACCCGGAAAGAGCTTACAACGGCATGGAGGCCCTGGAAAAAGTCAAAACAAAACCGATCGACCTTATTCTTCTGGACATCAACATGCCCGGCATGAACGGGTTTGAAGTCATCAAACATCTCAAGGAAGACAAAAAGACCTGCGATATCCCGATCGTGGTCTTGACCGGAACGTATATTGCCGAAGAAGACAAGCGGCATGGCCTGACCCTGGGCGTGACCAAATATCTCACCAAGCCGTTTTCCGCCAGCGATCTCATCAAAGAACTTAAAGGAGCCTTGCATGCCCAAACCTAAAATCATCGTCATCGACGACGATCCGGACATCCGGGATGTGCTGAGCCTCACGCTTGCCCAAGAAGGCTATGAAATGTTCGAGGCCGGCGATGGCGAGGCAGGGCTTGCGCTCATCAAAAACAAAGCACCGGATCTGGTCCTCGTTGACTACAACATGCCCAAGATGAACGGGCCGGCGTTGTGCGCACTCATCAAAAAAGACATCTTGTTGAGACATCTGCCGGTCATCATGCTGACCGGCAAAGGGGAGCTGACGGACAAAGTCTCCGGAATTGATGCCGGTGCCGATGATTATATGGTCAAACCCTTCGAACCCCAGGAGCTGCTGGCGCGCATTAAAATGATTTTGCGACGGACGGAGCGCGACCTTGATGCCAATCCCTTGACGCGCCTGCCCGGCAATGTGTCTATCTTAAACGAACTTCAGGGGCGCATTGATAAAAAGACCCTTTTGGCCGTCGCCTACGTCGACCTGGATAAATTCAAGGTCTATAACGACAAGTACGGCTTTAGCCATGGCGATGAGGTCATCCGCGAGACCGCGCGCCTGTTGATCTGCGCTGCTCAGGAACACGGCAATGCCGATGACTTTGTCGGTCATATCGGCGGGGACGATTTTGTGGTGGTGACAACGCCGGAGAAGGTAGACGCATTGTGCCAAAAACTCATCTCTGATTTTGAAAAAAAATCCCCGGATTTCTATACCGAAGAAGACCGCAAGGCTGGTTTTATCGTCGGCCATGACCGTAAGGGTGTTGAGCAGAAATTCAGCCTTCTGTCTGTTTCCATCGGCGTTGTGACCAACGAAAAACGAGAGCTCACCCATGTGGCGCAGATCGGCGAAATCGGCGCCGAACTCAAAGAAGCGGCCAAACACATCGAACGCTCGAGTTTCGTGAAAGACAAACGCACCAACGTCCAATAAAGAGTCGCTAGACGATCGTCCGTAGAGAATAGTAAAAAAACCTCAATCATGATGATTGAGGTTTTTCTTTTCGGAACCCAAAAGCTGGTGCCGGGTAATGGGATTTTAGGTATTTTTCTTTGCCGTCCCCGGCATCGCCCAATCAAAAAAATGAGCCCCAACGCAGCGTTGTGGCTTTAACCAAACTAGTGCCGGGAAACGAAGCAATTCCTGGGTTTTTTTCCTTTCTTAGTCCCCGGCCCTCACTTAGATATAGTGCCGGGGAGGGGGTCACGCCCGCGTAGCGAGGGTCGTCCGGGCGCGGCCATTGGGGGCGCGCGGGCGGGGACCCAAACAGCTAAGG
>JAZDLY010000075.1:0-2097 GCA_043801485.1 Candidatus Omnitrophota bacterium
AAACCAAATTTACGCACTAACAAGGAGATCAAAATGGCAAACGGCGACGGAAGTTTTTTGACGATTACCGAAGCGGCCGATCTCATCGGCGTCTCTGCCAAGACCATCATTCGCTGGGAAAAGGCAGGCAAGGTCAGACGCTCGAAAAGGGATTTCCGCGGATGGAGGGTTTTCGACGGCAAAGACATCAAAAAACTAAAAGCTTTTCGTGAGACGATTTTTTATTAAAGAATATTAAAAAGGAGGAATTTCAATGAAGATGTTTAAGCTTTTATTGGTTATAAGCGCGATCGCTGTTCTGGGAGTTGGCGGTGTTGTTGCGTCTGAGTTGGAAGTTGTGGAACAGGACCAGCCTCTTGTGACCGCCGAACAGCCGACGATAGCTTTGCCGGAAGTCTCAACACCTGTACCTGAAGTTACACCTGAAGTGAAGATAGAAGAAAAGACAGAGGGAGCGGTGCTGGAAAGGGCCACGGATGAAAAATTTCCAGAACCCAGAGGAAAAAAATCCACCAAACCACCCCTGCCTGTTGCAAGCAAGACGGTTGACGAACCCACGCGCTATACCCTCGGGCCTGACGATGTCATTGAGATTATCGTGCGCCGTCATTCCGAATTCAGCGGTCAGTATCCCGTCAATTCCGAAGGCAAGATTCAATATAAGTTCGTCGGCGATATCGAGATCAAAGGCCTGACGAAGACAGAAGTCAAAGATCGCGTAGCCGGTATTTTGAGCAAATTCATCATCAATCCCGAAGTGGACGTCACCATTATGGAATACCGCAGCAAAGTCATTTATGTCATCGGCGAAGTCGGCGCCCCGGGCAAGTATTATATGAAGGCAGATCAAGTTTCGCTCAGGGAAGCTGTGATCCAGGCCGGTCTGCCGACGTTATCGGCCTCCATGAGGCGAACGCAGCACATCAGGCCCAGCAAAGACGGCAAGCCCATGGAAAACAGGGTCGATCTTTACGCCCTTCTTTACGAAGGCAAACTCAATCTGGACACAGAAATGATTGCAGGCGACATCGTTTTTGTCCCGGCGACATTCTTTGCCAAGGTCATGCGCGTTATCAGTCCCGTGGCCGCGCCGGTGGGCAGCGCTGATACGATCAGGCGCGTCGGCACAGGCGGATTTTAATATAACTAAACCAAAGGAGAACTCATGAACGAAACATTTTTAAGCTCAATGCACATGCCGCTGCGATACCTGAAGATCTTTTTCAGGCGCAAATGGCTCCTGGCTATTCCTTTAATGATCGGTTTGATTGGCGGGATCATCGTTGGCGCCATTCTGCCGAAAGTCTATGAATCTTCCAGCGTGGTGCTGGTGGAAGAGGAGAAGACCCTCAATCCTTTGATCGAAGGCATCGCGATCGCAACCGACATCAACAGTCGCATGAGGACGATCCGCGAGCAGATTCTTGGTTGGAACAGCCTGGTTCAATTGGTTGACCGCTTGAACCTGGCCAAAGATGTTAAATCCCAGATTGACTATGAAAAATTGATCGCCGACCTGCGCGACAAGGTTATGGTGCGCATGAAGGGGCCCAATATCATCAGGATTGCCTACACAAATCGCGATCCACAGCAGGCCATGAAAGTCGTCCAGACTGTCAATTCCATCTTCGTGGAAGAGAACATGAAGGCCCAGACTAGAGAATCCACTGTGGCCATCGAATTTTTAAAAGACCAGATCACGGTCTATCGCCGAAAAATAAAGCAGGCAGAGATGGCCGAGGTCGAGGATAGGCTCAAGGATCTCTTGATTGATGCCACCGAATCGCATCCTATGGTCAAAGACTTCCGCATGAAACTTGTCCAACTGGAGGGAGAACTGGATTCCAAAGAATTTGACCCGGAACGGGCTCAGCCCATTACAGGCGCCAACCCCATTTACGAAAAACTCGTCAAAGAGCGTCTGGAGGACGTTAGCAGACAGGTTTCTCCGGATGCGCCGGCTGCCAAGGCCCTGGTTTCTCTTAATGAAATCAATCCCTCTTCCAGCGGCTCGGACGAAAGTCTTTATAAGCTTTTGTTATTGGATAAACTGGATTCCACCATGGCCCAGGATGCCAAGGTCAACGAGAGCATCTA
>JAZDLY010000010.1:0-4115 GCA_043801485.1 Candidatus Omnitrophota bacterium
CAGAATATCGAGGCGGCTGATAATAATCTGAATGAATCCAAAAAAAAGAGATCTGAATGGGTGGCGCCGGATCGCAAGACCTTAAATCACATCCGGAAGGCAATCCAAGCAAGAGATGAAGCCCGGCTGTTGATAGATTCAGCCATGATCAGCCTTGAGATCGTTCCGGAAACCGATGGGATTCTGGATGTCTTCAGCGGGGAAAGCCCCGGGCAGCTGCCTATTTCCTCCGGCAAGGCAGCTCTGGTGAAAGGGACTCCTGAAATTATCGCTGAACTAAAGGGCATAGCCCGGCTGCGCGCATCCGGTCCGATAGTGGATATAGAGGGCCATCGTCAAACCCTGCGTGACAAGGAAAAGCAAATCAGCGAGCAGACCCGGCCGTTTGGAACCCAGGATTTGGTCCTTCTGGAAGAACAAACGGAAACAGCGGAACAGCTTGATCGGCAGATTGGCGAGGCGGTCAAAGAACTTGAGGCCCTTCTTGGCGACGATACACTGGATGGCTTGAAGCAGGACCTGGCGCATCTTGATGCCCAAATTGTGGGGATCGAAAATGAACACCCTGGCTGGAGAGTTTCGGCGCCGGATAGCGAGGCATTGAAACGCACGGCCGCTGACTTAAAGCAAGAGCACGCCCTGAAAGTCAGTGCTGAAGAAACAGCCTGGGACAATGCTCAGAAAGCCTTGTCATCGGCAAGGGAGCAGGAACAGATCCTTGTCGACAGGGTGGAGGAAGCGCGCAAGGCGGTTAGGCGGTTTGATATCCAGTTTTCGGATCTAATGGGCGACGGAAAAACACCCAAAGAGAATGAAGCGGAGTTGAACCGGCTCCTCCTTGATTATGACGCCGGCAAGGCGGCATTGAAAGATCTTGATGATAAGATGGCCCGGTTCGAAGACGATCCGGAGGCGGTGCTCGAAAAGTTGGAAAAAAGTCTGGCTGGTGTCCAGGAGTCGGTTCAAAGTACCCGGGACGAGGAGCGACGGGCCATGGGCACTCTGGAAACCTTGACTGCCCAAGGTCCCTATTCGATATTGGCCAAGGCTGAAGAGGAAGTCGCTCGACTTGAAGAGGAGATTAAGCGGGAAAGCCTTCGCATGGATGCGATCAAGCTTCTTTACGACACGGTCCAAAAGTGCAAAAGCGAAGCGGTGGCTTCGGTGGCAAGACCGGTGGAAGAGACCGCCACTCGTCTGCTGCAGCGGATTGCGGGGAGGAGGATCGGGCAGATCGCCATCGGAGAAAACTTCGGTCCTTCAGGAGTCTGTCCGGAGCTGGTCGATTTCCCGGTGGAGCTGGTCAATCTGTCAGGTGGCGAGCAGGAACAGCTTTATCTGGCAACCCGTTTGGCTCTGGCTGAAGTGCTGGCAAAAAAGGAGCGTCAGATGGTTGTGCTCGATGATGTGCTGACGGCAACCGACGCCGGTCGGCTGGCCCGAGTAATGACCATCTTGGAGGAGTCCGCCGAGCACCTCCAGATCCTGATTCTGACCTGCCACCCTGAACGATACAGGGCTCTGTCAGGAGCAGAATTTTTTGATATGGAATCAATGCTCAAAACTTAAGGGTGCCTGTTATGATAGAAAAATTCATAAGCATCAAGAATATCGGACGATTTCGCGATTGCAGCCCACGCGGGGATGTGACCTTTCGCAAATTGAATTTGCTTTTTGCCGAAAATGGGCGGGGCAAGACGACTCTTTGCGCAATTCTCCGTTCGCTTCAGACCGGTCAGCACGAGTTCATATCGGAGCGAAAAACTCTCGGCACAGCTGACTCAGCATCTATGCAGATACGACTTGGTGGAAATACTATTACCTTCAAGAATGACATTTGGTCTGCCACCCATCCCGATTTAGCAATCTTCGATTCCATGTTTGTCCACGATAATGTGTATGCCGGAGATTATGTGGACCATGATCACAAAAAGAATCTTTACCGCGTCATCGTAGGTGCGCAAGGCGTTCAACTCGCCAAGCAGATTGAGGAACTGGACGACAAGATCCGAGAGGCAAACAGAAAAATCAGCTCGAAGAAAGACGCTGTATCGAGAACTATTCCAAATGGTGTGACGCTTGAAGATTATTTGGCATGGCAGCCAGTTGCAGACATTGAGAACAAGATTCAGCAGAAGAATACCGAGATAACCAATCGCCAGCGTACATTGGAAAAAGCGACGGAGATTCAAGCCAAAGGCTTGCTCTCGAAGATCGCGTTGCCTGAGTTTCCATCCGATTTCCTGACAATTCTCGCCAAGCAACTGGCGGACATAACCGCCGACGCTGAAGCCCGGGTTCGAAAACAAATTGCCGCTCACAATATGGGAACTCAGGGAGAGACATGGCTTTCCCAAGGATTGGGCTTTGTGGCGAACGAAAAATGCCCCTTCTGCGGGCAGGGCCTAAATGCAAACGAATTGATTGCCGTCTACCGCTCTCACTTTAACGTTGCTTACAAAAATTTGAAGCAGGAAGTCGCGCAACTCACCCAAAGAGTCATCAATTCGATTGGAGAAGGTTCACTCAACCCCGTGCAACAGACGCTTTCCAGCAATTTGACGCTTGTCGAATTCTGGAAGCAGTTCACCGAAGTGACCTTGCCTTCTTTTGCCTCTGAGGATGTCCGCACGAAATATGCAACGCTTCTCAATCTTGCCTCAGCGTTGGCGCAGAGCAAACAGCAGTCTCCAACAGAACCCGTTACACCCGGCGATGATTTTCAGTCAGCGCTTAACGGAGTAACGGCTCTTCGAGAATCCGTCGAGGCTTACAATGCCGCAGTGGACAGTGCAAACATGCTGATCAATAAGCAAAAAACCGCTGCCCAGCAAGGCGCAGGAATCAATGCCTTGAAGAAGGAACTTGCCGACTTGGAAGCGAAGAAGAAGCGCTTTGAGCCGGAAGTAGTACAGGCTTGTAAGGAATATCAAGACGCGCTGACCGCGAAGAATGACCTTGAACAACAGAAGTCCGCTAAAAGGGATCAGCTTGATCAGTATTGTCGGCAGATCATACAGACCTACGAAAATGCCATTAACACCTATCTGGACCAGTTCAATACAGGATTCCGAATCACAAACTCTCGGCATCAGTACACCGGCGGAACTCCAAGCTCCCAGTACCAGATTCAGATCAATAACTGCGCCGTTAACCTTGGCGATTCGCGAACGCAACCCGGTACGCCTTGCTTCAAAACAACGTTGAGTTCGGGGGATCGAAGCGCCCTGGCGTTGGCTTTCTTCCTCGCCGCAATGAAACAAGATTCTGGTATCGCGAATAAGATAGTAGTCCTGGACGATCCCTTTACGAGCCAAGATAGATTCAGGCGCACTTGTACTCAACAACTGATTCGTCAACTTGCAGATGTCTCCAAGCAAGTTATCGTTCTATCTCACGACCCGCATTTTCTGAGACTTGTCTGGGAAACCTATCCTGACGCTGGCATTAAATGTCTCCAAATGTGCAGGACCGGCGATAACACGGTCATTGGAGAATGGGACATCGAAGCCGAGACTCAATCGACCTACTTGAAAAACTATGCCGCACTTCTCGATTTTTACCGTGAGCGGAAGGGTACGCCGCTGGACGTGGCTCGCGCCATCCGACCTTTTATAGAAGGAATGCTCCGCGTTCATTTCCCCGGCCACTTTCAACCTAATGAATGGCTTGGTGATTTTATCTGCAAGATACAAAACGCCCGCGACACGGATGGATTGTCTCATGCAAAGGCAGACCTTGCCGAAATCGAGTCGATAAATTATTACTCCAAGAAATACCATCACGATCAGAATCCAAACGCAGACTCGGAGACCATTTCAGAAGATGAATTGCACGGATTCGTAAAACGTACATTACGACTCGTTGCTGGAGATTAAGGATAAAATAATGGCAAAAGACTACCGCGAACAGAATCTATTCGACCTGGAGCCTGACGCTAAGCAGCAGGGGCCAGTGGAATGCTTGGGCATGACATTCGAGAACGATGAGAAGCGCCGGGAGTATTTCTTGGAGAAGCTGCGCGAGAAACTCAAGGATCCGGAGTTCCGCAAGATCGAGGGCTTTCCGATTGGTGAGGATGAAGACATTCTGGCCCTGTCCGATCCGCCCTACTA
>JAZDLY010000070.1:0-4461 GCA_043801485.1 Candidatus Omnitrophota bacterium
CGATCGCCGGGGTCTTTGGCCAATATCGACCTGAAAACCTCCAGAGCCCGACGGTATTCTTTTTTTTCATAATAGGATCTGCCCAAAAAATAGAGATCCGTATTGCTTTTGCGCGAGGCCTCGACCCCGGCGGGCTGCACAATACTCTGGCGGTATCGCTCTAAAATCTTGATGCAGTTTTCGATATATTTTTGGCTGTCGCGGTAATAAGGATCCAGGGCCGTCACGGCCTGAAATTCCGTCAGGGCATTATCGTAGTTGCCTGCCTCATAGAACACGACACCGCGATAATAGCGCAGGACAGTTTCCTTCTTCTGATCTTCAGCAGCACAAAGAACAGAAGTTTTTACGCTCATGCAGAAACCAAATAAGAGAAGCAGCAAGATGACTTTTTTCGTGCGGCGCCTGAAGAAAACCAAGCCGAGCAACCCTGCGACGAAAACAGAGCAGAGAAAAGAAAACAGATCGATGATGCGAGGATAGACGCCTTGGCGCTGCGTGCGATACACCGAGCCGGTGTAGTCGCCCGTAATAAATGCCTCTTTTCCTTTTTGGTTACGCACAGTGCCCTGGATCCTTCCGGCATCGTCGATAATTCCAGAAATTCCCGTATTGGCTGATCGCACGACAAACACCCTGTTTTCCACAGCCCGGAACACGGAAGCCTGCAAGTGTTGATAGGGGCTCGCCGTGTCGCCAAACCATGCGTCGTTGGTGATGTTAACCAGAACATCAGCGCCCCTGCGCACAAAAGCCGAAGCCAGGTCGCTGAAAATATCTTCAAAACAAATCAGAACGCCGAACCGAATTACCGGACACGCTAGGCCCTGGAGCGAAAACAGCGAATACGTCCGCCCCCTTCTGAAATCCGCGATCGGGGCCCATTCTTCCAAAAACGACAGAAAACGGCGCAGGGGAATATACTCCCCGAACGGAACCAAATGTATCTTATCATAACTGGCCTCAATATTTCCAGTTGAGGAAAATAAAAAGGCGCTGTTGAAATAATTCGCCCCCTCTTGCCGGATGAGGCCTACCAAAAGCGGCGTGCGCAGCTGACGGACAAAATCCAAGAAGGCCTCCTCATGCCCTCCCCTGCCCCAAAAATCAGGATACGCTGTCTCAGGCCATATGATGACATCGGGCTCGCTTTTCAAAGAAACAATTTCAGACAACAGCTGATATTTTTTTAAGATATTGTCTTTGAGCCACGGAACCCACTTGAGCTCCTGGGAAATATTGCCCTGCACCACGGCCACTTTCAAAGGACAGGTCTTGCCAGGATCCTGGACAAGACGCCAGGCCCCATAACCTAGCCATAAAATAATCACAACCACGGGCACTAGAACTCGGCGCATAGACAATCGGCTCCCCTTGGCCCTTGCGTTCCAGAGCTCAAAGGCCCATATGTTGACAAACATCACCATAAAAGAAACACCGGCCACACCCGTGAAGTCCGCCACCTGAATGGCCGCGGGAAAAAATGTCTGCGAATAACCCAAGAGGGCCCAGGGAAATCCCGTCAGGAAGTAACCGCGGCAAAACTCCAAAACCACCCACCAGGCCGGCGCAAAGAAAAGCCTCTGCCAGAACGACAAGCGCCGCTCCAGAAGCCCGAGTCCTGCGAAAAATAATGCCACGTAAAAACCCAGATAAACAGACAAAAGCAACATGCCGGGAATCGTCACGTGGATGAGCCAGAAGATCGTCAAGATGTAAAAAAGCGTTCCGCTCAAAAAAGAAACCAGGAATATCTTGTTAAGGCTTCTGTCCCTGATGGCAAAAAATAAAGGAAGGAAAGCAAACCAGGCCAAAAACCACGCATTGAATTTTGGATAGGCAAGACGCAATAGAACCGCGCTCGTCACCGCCAGCACGATTGGGTTTTTGAAAATTGTTTTTATTCTATCCATCGACTATCGACTATTGCCCACAACACTTTTTATATTTTTTGCCGCTGCCGCAAGAACAAGGGTCGTTGCGACCCACTTTAGGACCCTGGTGCCGAACAGGACTCGCTTTGGGAACAACGCCTTCTCCGGATTCCCCATCGCCACCTTCGGCCTGCGCCATTCTGGCGCGCCGCTCCAAAACAGCTTCTTCTGAAAGACTACTGTATTCTTTATGCTCAGTTCTTTGCGGCAGGGAACTAAAAACCCCCTTGACCGGTTTCTCTTCAACGGCCTGCATCCTGAAGACCAACTGCACAATCTCTTCTTTGATGCGCATCATCATTTCCGTAAACATATTGTATGCTTCGCGCTGGTATTCAAGCAATGGGTCCTTGGCCCCATAGGAACGCAAACCAATCCCTTCCCGCATGACGTCAATGCTGTAGAGGTGGTCCTTCCACCGGGTGTCAATCACATGAAGCATGACCATGCGCTCAAGCTGGCGCATGTGTTCCGGGCCGACGGTCTTTTCTTTTTCTCCATAAAAACCCTTCATGCGCTCTTTTAGGATCTCTGCGATATTTTCAGGAAGAAGTGTCGACAAGGCTTCTTTATCAACTGAAAGCGCTGCACCGAATTTTTGTTTGAGCCACGTGTCAAAACCCAACCAATCCCAGTCTTCGGCGGCCACATCCTTGGAACAATAGAGGACCACGGCATCATCGACCAACTCATCCACCATGTCAAAAAGATGAGATTTTAACTCCTCGCCCTCCAGGATGATCTGACGTTGGTCGTAAACAATGGTGCGCTGTTTGTTCATGATATCGTCGTATTCCAAAAGATGTTTGCGGATTTCAAAATTATGGGCCTCCACCCGCTTCTGGGCGACCTCGATGTTGCGCGTGATCCAGGGATGTTCGATGACGACATCATCCTCCACCCCTAATTTGTCCATCATGAGAACGAGACGATCAGAGCCGAACAGACGCATCAGGTCATCTTCCAGCGACACATAGAATTTTGAAGAACCTGGATCTCCCTGGCGTCCGGAACGGCCGCGCAGCTGATTGTCGATGCGCCGGGCCTCATGGCGTTCTGTGCCGATCACATGAAGACCACCCACAGCAACAACCATATCGTGCTCCTTTTTGGCCTCCTGCTTCAATTGCTCCAGCAGCCCGATGGATTCGTTCTTGTATTCCTCGCTGGACACTTCCATCTTTTTGGCTGCCATGATGTTTTTGGCCATAAAATCCGGATTGCCGCCCAAAACAATATCCGTGCCCCGACCGGCCATGTTGGTGGCAATCGTGACAGCTTTGTAATGGCCGGCCTGCGCCACAATATGAGCCTCCATTTCATGATACTTGGCATTGAGGACGCTGTGCGGAATGCCAATGTCCTTAAGCATGCTGCTCAAGAGCTCAGACTTTTCGATCGAAACCGTGCCCACGAGGACAGGCCTGCCTTGTCCATAACAGGCCTTGATGTCTTCTATCACCGCACCGAATTTTCCCCGCTTGGATTTGAACACCGCGTCGTGATGATTGGTGCGGGCCAGAGGCCTGTTGGTCGGAATCACCACCACGTCAAGATTATAAATCTGTTTGAACTCATTGGCTTCCGTAAAGGCTGTGCCGGTCATGCCGGCAAGCTTGGTGTAGAGCCGGAAATAATTCTGCAGGGTGATCGTGGCCAGCGTCTGATTTTCGCGCTCGATACGCAGGTTTTCCTTGGCCTCTATCGCTTGGTGCATGCCGTCCGACCAGCGCCGACCCGGCATCAGGCGGCCGGTGAATTCATCCACAATCACCACCTGACCGTCTTTGGCCACATAATCAACATCGCGCTCGAAGAGGTCATGCGCCTTGATGGCCTGTGTGATGTGATGGGCCCATTCGCCGGAAAGATCATCGTAGATATTCGACACTCCCAGCAACTGCTCGCACTTACCAATCCCGGCGTCGGTCAGCCGCACCGTATGATTTTTTTCATCGACAATCGCATCGTAACCGACCTCCAAATCCTCTCCTTTGTATTTGGCGTTGATCTCATCCCGTTCCAGGATGACGCGGCGTTTCAGTTTGGGGACGATCTTGTTGATCGTGTAATATTTTTCCACCGAGTCGTCTGTCGGGCCGGAAATAATCAAAGGCGTTCTCGCTTCGTCGATCAAAATGGAATCTACCTCATCGACAATGGCGTAATGCAGTTCGCGCTGAACCGCCAGCGACTTGTGGGGCACCATATTGTCTCTCAAATAATCGAATCCAAACTCATTGTTGGTGCCGTAGACAATGTCGCAGGCATAGGAGAGCTGCCGGTCCTCTGGCGCCATATCGTGCTGGATGACACCGATAGACAAGCCTAAAAATTCATAGATAGGCCCCATCCACTCCCGGTCGCGCTTGGCAAGGTAATCATTGACCGTCACGACGTGAACCCCTTTGCCCGTCAGGGAATTGAGATAAACCGGCAAGGTCGCCACCAGTGTCTTGCCTTCGCCTGTGGCCATTTCAGCGATCCCGCCGCGATGAAGAACCATGCCACCGACAAGCTGCACATC
>JAZDLY010000059.1:0-19638 GCA_043801485.1 Candidatus Omnitrophota bacterium
GCATGGCGGCTTGTCAATTGCTGCAAAACGGTCTTGCCGGCGCCGAACGGTCCTGGAATGCAATACGTTCCGCCGCGGGCCACGGGAAATAAAGAATCAATCAGCCGCATCTTTGTCACGAGCGGCTCTGTGGGCATGAGTTTTTCGGCATACGCCGTGATGGGAATTTTCACGGGCCAGGTTTGCTTGAGGAAACAATCGTGAAGCTTGCCCTGACTGTCTTTGAGCCGTGCGACAGGTTGCTTGACCGTAGTGGGACCGGCGGCGACGATCGAAACAATCTCAAGGCTACCGCTCAAGTCAAACGGGACCATAATATGATGCTTGAAAATCTTCTCGGGCACAAAACCCAATTTGTCTCCTGCCCTCACGCGCTCGCCGGCCTTGGCCAATGGCGTAAACTGCCACGGCACCTTATCCGACAAAGGTTCAAGGTAAACGCCGCGCTTTAAAAAGAAGCCGCACGCCTGGGCCAATTCCGGCAGGGGATTCTGCAGGCCGTCAAAAATCTGTGCCAGAAGACCGGGACCGAGGTCAACGGAAAGCAGGTCACCTGTGAATTCCACCTCTTGGCCTACTTTAAGTCCGGTGGTACTTTCATAGACTTGAGTCTCGGCGCTCTTGCCGCGCACACGAATGACTTCGCATTTGAGCCGCTCGGAGCCATGCAGGATAAAAGCCACTTCATTCTGAATGATAAAAGATTCAGCCTGAACAGAGACCATGTTGCCGTTGATCTTCGTGATGTGACCTGTGCGTTTCATGAGACGTGTATGGTTTCTTCCAAAAGCTTGGGTTTGTCTGCTGCGTTAATTCTGTCCCAGCGCTCAAGAATCAATAACTTGAGGGCATAAATAACCAGAATATCCATATCGAAATAATGCCCGAGCGCCAGCTCGTCTAAGAAACGCCAGCGCTCCGCGTCGAGCATTTTTTCTCCCTCCAAAAGCGACGGGTTCCTTAAGGCAGCCAGCGCCAGGTGTGTCACCGACGGCTGGGCATACCCGTCGGGCCGCAGGAATTTCTGGGCATCTGTTTTTTTGCGGCTGGCGCGAATTTTCACAAGTTCATTCCTGAGTGTGACGTCAAACGCAAGCCAACCTTTTAGGGTCGGTTGAGTCAAAACTGATACCCCTTCTTTTAAAGAAATGGGCTCGGGAAGAGATTCCAGAAGTTCAGCCTCCTGCGGATCCAGCTTCCCCTCGCAAAGACCAAGAAAGCCTTCATAGGTCATCGGAGGCCTGGCGCCGAAATGCAGCATCGGCAAACTGGAGACCAAATAAATGAAAAAATCGGACATGGAAAACCTTGCTTATCCCGCACCGGTCAACATGTTAGCAGCACGGTGCAGGATTTCGCTCCGCACAAAATAATTCAGACGGAGCTTATTCCTGAAAAATATCCTTCAATTGTGGCTTGAGATAACGCACCATGTAGTCTGCAAGCGCCTTGTCGCTAAAATCAAAATGAGACTTGCCTGCATCGAAACTGATGAGAAATCCGGCGCTGATCTCATCCGTGCTTTTGAGCGTAATGCCTTTTTTCGCTTCTTCTTTGAGTTCGGCAAAAAGCGCTTTTTGCACTTTTTCAAGGTCCTCTTTTTTAAGACAAATCGTCACGTCGTCTTTGCCTCGGCATTCACGCACCAGGACCACAATGAGCTTGGTCATTTCTTCAGCACTCAAAGCCTCGCGCACCTTTGTGTTCAGGAGCCGATCGAGCATCAACGCAATTTCTTTGTGCAGGCTCAACATTAGGTCCCGTCCGGCCTGCTTCAAGGACACCCGGCTGCTCTCTTCGGTGCGTTTGATTTCTTCTTTGGCGTCGGCCAAGAGTTTTTTGGCCTCAGCCTTGGCTTTTTCTAAAATCTGCCTGGCCTCAGTCCTTGCCCTGTCTTCAATCTCTTTGGCTTTGTGCTGGCCGGCGGCAACGCCTTCCTGTTGAATTTTTTCAATCAAACTTTTGAGATCTTCTGTCATAGCTCACCACCCATGCTTTTTAGGATTCCCTTTGCGCTCGCCAAAGGATCCCTGGCTTCCAAAATAGGTCTTCCCACCACAAGAAAATCGCTGCCTGCCCGAATAGCGGCCTCGGGAGTCGCTGCGCGTTTCTGATCGTCGAGGACAGCACCTTGCGGCCTGATGCCTGGCGTAACAATCACAAAGTTCCTCTTAAATTTTTTCCTCAAAGCAGCGCATTCGTGCACCGAGGCCACAACGCCGTCAACGCCGCTCTCCTTGGCCATCTTGGCCAAAGCCAGCACTTTGCCAGCGACGTTCTTATCGGCCTGGCTTGTCAAAACCGTCACAGCAAGAATCAAGGGCTTGCGGCATTTTAATCTTTTTGAGGCTTCTCTGGCTGCCTTCTGCGCTCGCCACAGCATCTCTTGCCCGCCGGAGGCGTGTACCGTCAGCATCAAAACCCCCAGCCGCGCCGCAGACCCAACCGCACAAGCTACTGTATTCGGGATATCGTGAAATTTCAGGTCTAAAAAAACCTCGGCGCCCGCCTTAAGGATGAGACGAACAATATCCGGACCGCAGGCCGTAAACAACTGGCTACCCACTTTAAAGATTTTAACACAGGGAGTGAGCCTGTCCACCAGGCTTTTTGCCTGCCGGAGATCCTCCACATCCAAGGCCACGATCAGTTTCGTCTTCATCTCATCCTTAATGCAACAAATGGGACAGACCCATTTGTTGCATTAACTCACATTGAGGCTGCCGACCAATTCCTTAACATCCGAAATTTTATTCTTCACAAGATAGTCCTTGATGCCGACGACAACCTCAAGACTTGTTTTGGGCTCCACAAAATTCGCCGTGCCGACGGCCACAGCCGTTGCCCCTGCAATGATAAACTCCAAAGCGTCGCGGCTGTTCATGATGCCGCCCATACCGATGATCGGAATATTGACGCGATTGCGGACCTGCCAAACCATTCGCAGCGCCAGCGGCTTTATGGCCGGGCCGCTCAAGCCTCCGGTGATATTGCCCAACACGGGCCTGCGTCTGTCGACATCGATCGCCATGGCCAAAAGGGTATTGATGAGACTCACCGCATCAGCGCCGGCGTCCTGCGCTGCCTTGGCAACCGCGGCGATATCGCAGACGTTGGGCGAAAGCTTGACAATCAAAGGCAGACTCGTTGCGCGGCGCACATCCTGGACCAGCCGAAACGTCAGGCCTTCGTCGTGGGCAAAGATTTTATCTTTGTATTCGACGTTCGGACAGGAAATATTGAGTTCCAGGGCGCTGACTTCCTCGTAACGGCTTAAGGTCGACGCAACCTGCGCGTATTCGGCATTGCTCTGTCCTCCGATGCTGACGATCACCTCGGTTTTGAGGCTGCGGTAAATTTTCAATTTGTTTTTGACAAAATCCTCCAGGCCGTTGTTCTCTAGGCCAATGGAATTCAGCATCCCGCCCACTGTTTCGTAAACGCGCGGGGGCCTGTTGCCCTCTCGCCGGAATTTCGTGACGGTCTTGGTAATGACAGCACCCAGCTTATGCACGTCCACATAATTTTTGAACTCGTCTCCATAGCCGAAAGTGCCGGAAGCGACCATGACCGGGTTCTTCAGTTTAAGGCTGCCGATATTGACTTCAAGTTTTGGTTTCATCTGGTCCAGATCATCCTTAAAGAGACAAACAGCAAAAACACACCAAACATTCTCTTGAGCATGACATCAGGAATATGCTCCACAAGCATGGCTCCAAAATATCCACCGACAAAAAATCCCAGGGCAATTAAAATTGCAGGACCTGTCTTCACGTGCCCCGCATGATAATATCGCAGCGCTGCCAAAAAGGCTATAGGCGGAACCATGGCGGCCAGAATCGTTCCCTGCGCCTGGTGCTGCGTAAAACCGAACAAAAAAATAAGGGCCGGCACGACGATCGTGGCACCCCCGATGCCCAGGAGCCCGCCAAAAAGACCCGTGACCAAACCAAGAATAAGATAGGCAATCTTCATGTCAAGCTTCCCATAAAACTTCCTGCGCGTCGAACACCGGACCGTCGTGACAAATCCTGCGGTAGCCTGCTGTGGTCCTGACCACACAGCCCAGGCAGGCGCCCAGGCCGCAGCCCATAAATTCTTCAAGAGAAATTTCAGCCGGCACATGATGCCGACGGGCTATTTGCGCGGTTGCCGCAAGCATGGCCCTTGGGCCGCAGGCACAGATAGTCGATGGTCCACGGTCGACAGTCGATAGCAAAATCTTATTCAATAATTCCGTGACATTCCCTTTAAAACCCCGCGAACCATCATCCGTGGCGAGCTTGACGCTACAGCCAAGCTTCTTGAATTCTTTTACCCCCAGTAACTGCCCTTTCGTCCTTGCCCCAATCAGCACC
This sequence comes from Candidatus Omnitrophota bacterium, assembly GCA_043801485.1. Lineage (GTDB taxonomy): Bacteria > Omnitrophota > Gorgyraeia > Velamenicoccales > Velamenicoccaceae > JAZDLY01. The sequence goes on from JAZDLY010000059.1 coordinate 4,359, forward strand.
GTCGGTCGTCCGTGGACTGTGGACCGTGGACTGTGGACTAGTTTTTTCGCAAGGAAAAGCAGCGGCGCCACCCCCATGCCGCCTGCCACGATATAAATCTTTTTAAAACGCGCAAGGCGCTTAACGTCAAATCCGCGGCCCAAAGGACCAAGGATGTCAATCGTGGCTTTCGTATTTTTTCCCGAAAGAAGCTCCGTGCCTTTGCCCACAACTTCATAGAGAATTTTCAGGCGGCCGGGTGCGGCATCGTGGATGCTCATCGGACGCCGCAACAACGGATCGCAGGAATTTTCAATGCGCACGTGAACAAACTGGCCGGGCCTGGCGTTTTTAAAACTCGCGGGGACAGAAAGTTCCAGCAGGCGAGTGCGGTCTTTCAAACAGGAATGCTTGAGGATTTGTGCCTTCATGGGGAAAAGGAGTTTTGGCCTCCTCTGTCTCGGCCGTCGTAGCAGACTTGCGGCTCAAGATGACGCTCCGGAATTCCTCCACAAACTTCTGCCTGGCGTCGTCGGACGCCTTCATGTGCTTGGAGGCCTCATCCAGTCTCTCTTGCTCCAACGAGCCGAAGGCCAAAAACGTTTCTCTGACCACCTCCAGATACGCCTGGTGAGGCTTGCGAAAGGCCTGAGGCACAAAAAAATTGTTGAGCTCAAAATACAGCTCATCCATGTATTGCTTGGCCGAGGTAAAATCTTGCGAACGGACCGATGTGAGATTTGCGTAGATGTTGCGGATGAAGGCGTCTTTGTCCTCATATTTATTCAGGATGTCCGTGAATTTTTGATAATACTCCTGTTCGTCGGGGGCCAGGGACTTCTTGAGCTGAGACTCTGAAAACGTCACTTGGTCCTGCACCTGGGTACTTTTGTTGTAAAGGGACAATTCGTAAATCTTGGACTCGTCTTCCTTAACCCTGACCTTCATGCTTTCAACTTCTTTCAAATAGGGGATCTGTTCTTCCACGGTGTCTTTGCCGAGTTCGATTTTATCGACGTACTCCATGAAAAAACTCATGGGCAGAGACTCCCCGGCTGTATCAATGTGAAAAAGATACCTGATGTTCGACTTGCCGATCAGTTTGCCCTCGAACATCTTGCCGTTTTTAAGATAAATTTTATCGGCGTAGGCAAGCGGGTTTGCCGCAAAGAATAAAAGGAATAGAAAAATGCTTAGCCGAGATTTCGTAATCATCGTTTTGTTCATCGCTTGCCGTCGATAGTCAACAGTCCATAGTCTATAGGAAAATTTTTTGCCTTTTTCTATCGACCATCGACTATCGACCATGGACTTTACTCTTATGATACGCCTGCAACGGCTTGACGTCTAAATCTTTTTTCAGCAAAACCTCGATGGCGTTGACCGATGCCTGAGCCCCTGAAATCGTAGTAATGCAAGGCACGCCGTGCATGATGGCGGTCGAGCGGATTTTGATTTCGTCTTCGCGCGGAAGGCGCCCCGAGGGCGTGTTGATAATAAGATGCACCTTGGCATCCTGAACATAATCCAGGATATTCGGCCGCTCTTCATAGACTTTGCCGACGCTCTGGGCCTCGATGCCGTTTTTCTTCAAGGCCTTTGCTGTGCCTTCGGTGGCCATGATCCCAAACCCGAGATCGATCAGGCGTTTGACGATAAACACAATGCTTCTTTTGTCCTTGTCGCGCACGCTGACAAAAACCGTACCCTCCAGCGGCAGGTTCTGCCCCGCAGCCAGCTGGCTCTTCATATAAGCGCGGCCGAAATCATCGTCAATGCCCATGACTTCTCCGGTGGACTTCATCTCCGGGCCAAGCATGATGTCCACGCCGGGAAATCTGTTGAAGGGAAATACCGATTCCTTGACCGAGGAATAATCAGGAACGATTTCTTTGGTGAAGCCCAGATCTTTTAGTTTCTCGCCGGCCATGGCCTTGGCCGCCAATTTGGCCAGGGGCACTCCGATGGCCTTGGACACAAACGGCACGGTCCGCGAAGCCCGCGGGTTCACTTCCAGGACATAAATTTTGTTGTCGCGCACGGCATACTGGACGTTCATCAGCCCCACGACGTTGAGTTCTTTGGCCATCGCATGCGTAGCCTGGCGGATTTTGTTGATGACGTCCTCGCCAAGGCTGTAAGGCGGGAGCACCATGGCCGAATCTCCGGAGTGAATTCCAGCCTCCTCGATGTGCTCCAGGATCCCGCCGATCACAAACGTTTCGCCGTCGGCAATCATGTCCACATCCACCTCAACCGCGTCTTCGAGGAATTTATCGATCAGGATCGGGTGCTCGCCGGACACCTGGGACGCTTCTTTGATGAATCTTTCCAGCGTTTCCTCGTCATAGACGATTTCCATGGCGCGGCCGCCCAAGACATACGACGGACGCACCAAAACAGGATACCCGATGCGCGCGGCAACAGCCTTGGCCTCTTCGAACGTGCGCGCTGCCCCATTGGGTGGCTGGCGCAGTTTGAGTTTATCCAGCATGTTCTTGAACTTCTCCCGGTCCTCGGCAATATCGATGGATTCGGGGCTCGTGCCGATGATGTTGACACCGGCCTTTTTCAAGCCCAGCGTGAGGTTCAGCGGCGTCTGTCCGCCCAACTGCACGATGACACCCCACGGTTTTTCTTTATCAATAATGTTGAGCACATCCTCTTTGGTCATGGGCTCAAAATACAATTTATCCGACGTGTCGTAATCCGTAGAAACCGTCTCCGGGTTGCAGTTGACCATAATGGTCTCCAACCCCAATTCCCGCAAGGCAAAACACGCGTGCACGCAGCAATAATCAAACTCAATGCCCTGGCCGATGCGGTTCGGTCCGCCGCCTAAAATCATGACTTTCTTTTTGTCGCTGGGCCGCGATTCGTCTTCCTGCTCATAGGTCGAATAAAAATACGGGGTGTAGGCTTCGAATTCCGCAGCACAAGTATCGACGAGTTTGTAGGTCACCTCAATCCCGTATTCTTTGCGAAGTGCTGCGATGGCGTCCTCTTTTACGCCGAAGAACCCGGCGATCTGCTGATCGGAAAACCCAAGGGTTTTGGCCTCGCGCAGGGTCTTCTTTTTCAATTTGGATTTGAAGTCGCCTTCCTGAGCTGCGTTTTTTTTCAAGTGTGATTCGAAATCAACGATCTCTTTGATGTTTTCCAAAAACCACCTGTCTATGACGGTCAGGCCGTGGATTTGCTCAACCGTCATGCCAAGGCGAAAGGCCTCGCCGATATAAAAAACCCTCATGTCGTTAGGCATGCGCAGCTTTTTCTCCACGTGCTCCAGGAGGTGTTGGCGCGTGTCAAAATCTTTCTCGTTGATGACGGATTCCAGGCCGGAACGCTTGATCTCCAGGGACCGCAGCCCCTTCTGCAAAGCCTCCTTGAACGTGCGGCCGATGGACATGGTTTCTCCGACGGATTTCATGGACGTGCCCAGCGTCGGGTTGGCGCCGGGAAATTTCTCAAACGCAAAACGCGGGATCTTCACCACACAATAATCGATTGAAGGCTCGAAACAAGCCGGCGTTTCCTGGGTGATGTCGTTGGGAATCTCGTCTAAGGTGTAGCCCACGGCCAGCTTGGCGGCGATTTTGGCAATCGGAAAACCCGTAGCCTTGGACGCCAGGGCCGAGGACCGCGACACGCGGGGATTGATCTCGATCATCACCATGCGGCCGTCCTTGGGATTGATGGCAAATTGCACATTGCAGCCGCCGGTGTCCACGCCGATCTCACGGATGGACTTGATGGCCGCATCACGCATCTTCTGATACTCGGCGTCTGTGAGCGTTTGCGCAGGCGCAACCGTGATGGAGTCGCCCGTGTGGACGCCCATCGGATCAAGATTTTCGATAGAGCAGATGATGACCACATTGTCCCTGCGATCACGCATGACCTCCAGCTCATACTCCTTCCATCCCAGGACCGATTCCTCCAGGAGCACTTCGTGAATCATGCTGTACTCAAGGCCTCTGGCGGCCAGTTCTTCGAATTCCTGCATGTTGAACGCAATGCCGCCCCCCGTGCCGCCGAGGGTGAAGCTCGGCCGGATGACGACCGGCAAGCCCAGCTCGGCAACCGCTTTTCTGGCCTCTCGCATGGATTTGATGTTGATGCTCCGCGGAAGGTCCAGACCTATTTTCTGCATGGCCTTCTTGAACAGGTTACGGTCCTCGGCCTTCTCGATGGCCTTGCGATCGGCGCCGATCATCTGGACTTTGTATTTCTTCAAAACACCTTTTTTGGCAACCGCCACGGCGACATTCAGGGCTGTTTGACCGCCCAGCGTCGGCAAAAGCGCATCCGGCCGCTCTTTGGCGATAATTTTTTCGACAACCTCCGGCGTAACGGGCTCGATGTAGGTGGCGTCCGCAAACGAGGGGTCTGTCATGATCGTCGCCGGATTGGAATTAACCAAGACAACTTTATAGCCCTCTTCTTTGAGGGCCTTGCAGGCCTGGGCGCCGGAATAATCAAACTCGCAGGCCTGGGAAATGATGATCGGCCCGGAGCCGATGATCATGATTTTCTTAATGTCTTTTCTTTTTGGCATGGTGCTTCTTGAACTCCCTCATCATCGTCGTGAAACGGTCAAACAAATACCCGGCATCGTGGGGACCCGGGCCGGCCTCGGGGTGATACTGCACGCAGAACAAAGGCCACTTCTTGTGCCGCAGGCCTTCGGTGGTGTTGTCGTAGAGGTTGCGGTGCGTCAATTTCACATTCTTGTCTTTGATGGAATCCATATCCACGCAAAACCCGTGGTTCTGAGACGTGATCTCGACTTTTTTGGTCTCCAGGTCCATCACAGGGTGATTCCCGCCGTGGTGGCCGAATTTCAATTTATAAGTCTTGCCGCCCAAAGCACGCCCCAGCAATTGGTGACCTAGGCAAATACCGAATAACGGCAGGCGTCCGATCAATTTTTCAAGTTCCTCAATGACGTACGTCAGTGTGGCCGGATCACCCGGGCCGTTGGAAAGAAAGATACCGTCGGGCTTGTGGCTTAAGATCTGCTCGGCCTTGGTCGTGGCCGGCACAACCCGCAGGCGGCATCCGCCCAAATCCAGGAGCCGCAGGCTGTTGTATTTGATGCCGAAATCCATAACCACGACAAAAAACTCTTTTTTCCCCTCTGTGATTTTCATACCGGGCACCGGCCAGTCATAGGCCTGTTTGCAGGTGACTTCAGGAATGAGGTCGCGGCCCACCATGACCGGCGAGGCCAAAACTTTTTTGAGCAAACTCTCTTTATCAAAATCTGTCGTCGAGACAATGCCCCGCATTGCGCCCACGAGGCGCAGCCTGCGCGTCAAAGCGCGCGTGTCCAGGCCTTCGATGGCCACAATCTTGTTTTTTGTCAAATATTCCTGCAGGGACTCGGTTGAGCGCCAGTTTGAGGCAATCTTCGAACGCTCCTTAACCACAAAACCCTCGACCCACGGCCGATGCGATTCAACATCCTCAGAGTTGATGCCGTAATTGCCAATCAAAGGATACGTCATGGTGACGATCTGGCCGCGGTAGGAGGGATCTGTCAGGATCTCCTGATAGCCGGTCATTGAGGTATTGAACACCACCTCTCCCAATGCCTCGCCTTCAGCGCCAAAACTCTCGCCTTCCAGCATGAATCCGTCTTCAAGCAACAGAATGGCCTTTTTCATCACTCATCCCCTCTTAATGATACAAATGGGCCTGTCCCTTTTGTATCATTAACTATGGTTTTAACAAGCGCCACAGCTTCTTCCGGGGTGTTGACCTGCCTCATGCCCTTGATATCCCAGGAACCGATGCCGATGACCGGTTTCTTCATATTCAAGGCAAAAGCGATTTCGGACAGTGTGCCATATTCTCCGGCTAAGGCAATAATGATATCTGCGCAGCCTGCCACAAGGGTATTGCGGGTATATCCCAGACCTGTTGGAATCGGAATATCTACATACGGATTAGCATCCTGCTTATTCTCCCCTGGCAATATGCCAACCGTCACTCCTCCGCCCTCTTGCATTCCTCTTGAAACAGCCTTCATTACTCCATTTAGTCCACCACAAACCAAAGTAACCCCCACTTTTGCCAACAATTTGCCTAATTTCATGGCAATTTCCTCCACTTCATTAGAACACTTGTGGCCACCTATAACCGCTACTATAGTCTTCTTTTTGCTTATGCTCATCTCTTTTGAGTCATTAAAATGCCCCCGGTAGGAATCGAACCTACACGGCTAGCTCCGGAGGCTAGTGCCCTATCCATTGGGCTACGGGGGCGCGGATTAACAATATCCATCCCGATCGCTAAACGCTGCGTCGTGCTTTCCTTCAAAGGTGCCATGGCACTCCTTGCAGCGACGGGATAAATTCGGCCATTCGGCTTATGTTCATTCGCTCCGCTTGTTCCATAAGCCGAGGCCTCATTTAAAATAAGCTCATCTGCTGGTCGCCAGCAGAAGCAACCTCATCTTCTCCAAAGATCGAAATCTTGCCATATTCGCCGTCATAGCCGGGCGCAACCCGGACCCGGCCAGCCCGCACGCGCTCAATGGCCTCGGCAATCTTGGGATTCGCGCCTTTCCTTAAGTCCTCAGCCGGGACCTTTAGCAGAATATCAAATTCCGTGCCGAATCTAGCCAAGAGCTGACGGTATTCCTTTTCTACCGTTGCAGAGGCCTTCCCCATCTGCTTGGTGTCGGCAATAATTTCATCCAACGGAACCAGATGCTTGTATGGAATGGCGTTGGTCGGCACAAAGCCTTCAGCCCTATCGGCCAAATGGTCCACTCGATTCATGACGCCGATGGTCAGGGGCTTTTTGCATTTTGGGCAGCGGTTGTTGTTTTCCTTTGATTCTGACGGCGAAAACCGCACGCCGCAAAGCCTGTGTCCATCGTAATGGTATTTCCCTTCTTCCGGGAAAAACTCGACGGTGTAGAGAAATTTCTTTTTGTCTTTGGTGCGCAGCGCTTGGCGGATCTGCATATAATCCAGCTCCGTGTCGAACACATTGGCCTCGCGACCGATCTTCGACGGAGAATGGGAATCGGAATTCGACACTAGGGTAAAGCGGTCCAAAGCGCTCAGGCGCCAGTTCATAGCAGGGTCCGACGATAACCCGGTCTCCAGAGCGAAAATCTTTGGCGTCTGTTTTTCAAAACAATCTTCGATTTTATCAAATCCGGACATGGAGCCGAACAACGAGAACCACGGCGTCCAGATGTGCCCTGGAATAACCATGCAGTTTTCATTGATATCAAACACAATACGCGCCAGTTCCGCCGCATCAAGGCCTAAGATCGGCCTGCCGTCCGAAGCCAGGTTGCCGATACCGCCGAGAACACGGTTGATGGCATCCACGGTCTCAAACGAAGGTGCGAGCACCATGTTGTGGATGCGGTAGGTCCGGTTGTTTTTAGCATAGATGCTGGAGATCTCCGACGAGAGAATAAAATGCACACCTTTGTAGACAAACAGACCTTCGCCCGTCGGCTCGAGCTTTGATTTCAATTCCTCCAGCCAAAGGTGGTGCGTAAAGTCGCCGGTACCCATGAGGCCGATGCCTTTGAGCTTGGCCCAGTCGGCGATATGTTCCACGTCCATGTCTCGGCTCGTGGCCCGGCTGTATTTGGAGTGGATGTGAAAATCCGCTAAAAACGGCATGCTTCCTTTCTCGTTATTGTAATTTGGCGATAACCTCGGCCACATTTCCCCAGTGCGTGCCCTGCCAATAGATCCGGCTGCACTTAGGACAGCTCATAAATTGCTCATGATTCTCAAAAACATAAGCCGGGACTTTGCCAGACACATCACTTTTGGCAACCGGCCGCAAAACTTCATTGCAGATCGTGCACCGGCTAAAGAGCTGCGTTGAATCGATCTTGAGCCCAAGTTCCCGACGGAGATCCTCCATTTGACCCAAGAGATCATCGTGGCGCACGAACACGACCGTACCCCCATGCCGCGTGCCGAAGCGCTGGTTGCGCGTCACCACAACACGCTCTTGTTTCAAGGCCTCGATCATGCAAAAAGATTTGTTGTCAGATGCTTCGTAGCGCGCGTCAAACCCCAGGATCCTGAGCCACTTGGCCAGGCGTCCAAGCTCTCTTGTCAAAAGAAACTTCATTTTTTAAAACCGTGACCGGCCTGATACGCCAGGCGGCCGCCGCAAATGCTGTATTCCACGACCCCTTTGAGCGTGCGACCCAGAAAAGCGCTGTTCTTGCACTTGGAAAAAAAACTCTCCGGCGTGACCGTCCACTCCTGCTCGGGATCGACGACGATGATGTCCGCATCGCGGCCCTCAGCCAAGGCGCCTTTGTTCAGGTTTAAAATTTTGGCAGGGGCCACGGACATCTTCTCAACCAAACCCGCCCAATCCAAAATCTTTTTATCAACCAGTTCTGTCACAGCGACCGAAAGCGATGTCTCAAGGCCGACAACGCCGAATTCGGCGCGGTCAAACTCGATTTCTTTTTCGTTCTCCGTATGCGGCGCATGGTCTGAGGCAATAACATCCAGAACGCCGTCTTTTAAGGCCTGGCGGATGGCGCCGACATCGTCTTTGCCGCGCAGAGGGGGATTCATTTTCATATTGGTGTCGTATCCCAAAACCGCTTCTTCGGTGAGTGTGAAGTGGTGCGGTGTCGCTTCCGCGGTGACGCGCACGCCTTTTTTCTTGGCTACGGCAATAAGCTCAACCGATTCCCTGCAGCTGATGTGCGCCAAGTGAACCGATGCGCCTGTTTCCTTAGCCAACCGCAGGTCCCGCTCCACCATTTTGTATTCCGCTTTTTTGGGAATGCCCCGCAATCCGAGGATCGTCGACGTCAGGCCTAAATTCATGACGCCATGTTTTGAAAGCGAGCTGTCTTCGCAGTGACAAATGGCCAATATTTGTTCGGCCGCGGCTTTTTCCAGGACTTCTTTCATGAGCCCTTCGTTGTCCACCGAATCCCCATCGTCAGAGACGGCAACAATGCCTTCTTTTTTCAGCGCGGAAATATCCGTCAAAACTTGCCCACGCCGACTTTGAGTCATTGTTCCAGCTGCCAGCACATGTGCATACGCTTTTTTCTGAATAATGGCTTTTAAAGACTGCAGGGCTTCGACGCTATCCATGGCAGGCATCGTGTTGGGCATGGCCAGGACCGTTGTGATACCTCCTCTTAAAGCCGCCTTGGTGCCGCTGGCGATGGTTTCTTTGTCCTCACGGCCAGGTTCACGCAGATGCACGTGCATGTCGATGAGGCCGGGGATAACGATTTTGTTCGTGGCGTCAATAATTGTATCCGCCAGGACCATGATATTCTTTCCCACCTGCGCAATGCGACCATTTTCGGTCAGAATATCGCAGACCTCGTCGCGCTTGTTGGCCGGATCGATCAGACGCCCGTTTTTGATAAGAATTTTCATGTCTTCTTCATCTGGTCATTGGCCTGTGCGACCAAAAACAGGACCGCCATGCGCACGGCAATGCCGTTGGTCACCTGCTCCAGGATCACCGAATTGGCCCCGTCGGCGATTTCGCTGGACATCTCGATGCCGCGGTTGATAGGGCCCGGGTGCATGACAATGATGTTGCGCTTGGCCTTCTTGAGTCGCTCGCGCGTGATGCCATAGGTCTTGAAATATTCAACCTGCTGCGGGAAGGCGCTTTCGCTGTCGCGCTCAAACTGCATGCGCAGGACGTTGACCGCATCGGCATCCCGCAAGGCCTCTTCAATGTCCGAGGTGACGTAGACGCCCATCTCTTGGATGCCGACGGGCACGAGCATGGGCGGGGCGCAAACCGTCACATGCGCACCGAGCTTGGTCAAGCCCCAGATGTCAGAGCGCGCCACGCGCGAATGCGCGATATCGCCGACAATCGAGACACGGATACCGTCTATTTTTTTGAGTTTTTCCTTGAGCGTAAAAATGTCCAAGAGGGCCTGCGTGGGGTGCTCGTGCCAGCCGTCGCCGGCATTGACCACGCTCACATTGACGTGGCGCGCCAGCATGGATGCTGCGCCCGAACAATTGTGCCGCATGACGATGATGTCAATCTTTAAGGCCTCGATGTTTTTCCCGGTGTCGATCAGTGTCTCGCCTTTGCGCACGCTGGAGGCTTCGGTCGCGATGTTGATGACATCCGCCGACAGCCTCTTGGCCGCGATCTCAAACGACACCCGCGTCCTCGTCGACGGTTCGTAAAACAAATTCACCACGGTCTTGCCGCGCAGGGTGGGCACCTTTTTGACTTCGCGGCCGATGACCTCCTTGAACGACTCGGCGGTCGACAGGATGAGTTCGATCTCGTCGCGGCTTAGGTCCTGCAGGCCTAAAAGGTCCTTGCGTTTCCAGATCAGGTTCTGTTTCACGCGATTTGCTCCATAACAACTACTTCGTCTTTCCCGTCGACCTCTTTGAGCCTCACCTCAACGGTCTCTTTGGTTGAGGTTGGGATGTTCTTGCCCGCATAGTCTGCCCGGATCGGCAGTTCGCGATGGCCGCGGTCGATCAAAACCGCCAGTTGGATAAATAGCGGCCTGCCGAAATCAATGATTTCATCAAGTGCGGCGCGCACCGTGCGGCCGGTGTAGAGAACGTCGTCGACGAGAATGATCTTTTTGTTCTTGACGTCAAAGGCAATCTCCGTCTTGTGCACGACCGGCTGCTGGGCAATGGAGCTTAAGTCGTCGCGGTAAAGTGTTATGTCCAGGAGACCGACGGGGATTTTATCACCGCTGATCTCCTCCATTGCGACCACCAGCCGCTGGGCCAAATACGCTCCGCGGCTGCGGATGCCGACAACAGCCAGGTCTTGCGTGCCTTTATTTTTTTCCAGGATCTCGTGGGCGAGCCTGGCAATGATCTTGGCCAAGCCGCGCTCGTCTATAATTCTTGATTTCTCTCGCATAGTCATAAGCTCACCTCGTTAACAAACGCATAAAAAAAACCTCGACCAATGGGTCGAGGCATATTCTTTTTTCTGTTTTGATTAAAAAAACCATGGCTTGAGGGCCTTGCCGGTTTCTCTGAACCGGCTTAAAGGGCTTTTGCAAATATACCATGCTCCCCCAGCCTTGTCAAGCCCAACTTAATGATACAAAAGGGTCTGTCCCCTTTTGTATCATTAACTCTCAACGGCGCTGGAAGATATCGAAATGGCTCTCAGGCAGCCAGTCCTGGACCTTGGCATAGCCCAATGGCCCCAGCACACGCTCCATCCCAAAAACCTTCTCGTAAATAATCACAGCCGGTTTATAAATCCGGATGAAGGCCTCTAAGTTATTCTGGCTTAAAGTGTTACGGAAAGGAACTGCCACAACCGGCCGATCCAAATACACAAGTCCATAGAGCACTTCCTGTGCTGCAATAAGGTCTTCGCTGGAAGTGTTTTGTTTAAGCCAGACAGGCACAGCCTCCAATTGCCCAACAGTCTGGCGCGTCTCCTTGTGCCAGTAAATCTCAAGGACTTTGTAGGACTGATAATAATTGGAGGCAAAAATGACAAAAAGCACGGCATGGAAAAACAAAGCTTTGGTTCTGGGCAAAAAGCGCTGCCCGAAGTCAGAAAGGCCGCGGATGCCAATGATCAAAAGTGCGACGACCGAAGGCAGGAGAAAACGCACCAATTCGAACTCATGGAGCCTGACATAGGGATAAAAGACAAGGATGGCCGCAAACGGCAAAACCGCCACCATAAGCAAAACCATCTCCCGCCGATCTCTTTGCCTGAAAATCCGGATAAATTGCCATAAAGCCAAAAAGAACAACACCCGCAACGTGCAGAAAAAAACACGCAGCGCTTCCCAGGCATTCACGCCTAACTTTGCCAAAGCCGCATAGGATCCCACGGGCCGGACCACGGGCAGCTCAGGGAAAAAATTCCCTCCTGTCAACCAGGTGGCCACGTAAAAATTCTTAAAGGCCCTTGGGTATTCGGGAAAAAATGCGTTCGTGCGCGCATAAACCAGCACTTGGTAAGCCACAAAAAGAATCAGAGGACAAAGACAAAGAAAAAAAATGTCCCGGAGGCGTTCGCGGCCTGGCCTGCGCTCCAGGCCCAGAGCCAGGGCAAAGGCCAGAAGCAGCAAAATACTCGACGAGCGGATCAGCATGCCCGCGGCCAAAAGGAACCCGACCAACAGGATCCGGTGCCGGGACAACCGGTCCGGTGCCGCAAACACACAGAGCGCCGCCAGTGTCACCAAAAAACTCAGCTGCTCGGTTAAGATCCGCAAGACCGTATTCTGCATACACACGGTGGAAGCTGCCAGAACCGCAACCCAGACTGCCCAGATCTTATTTTCTGTGATCCTTTTGACCAGCCGGAAGATCAAAAAACAATTGATGACGGCCAAGACCGCATTCACAAGAATAAAACCCTCGATCGCTTTAAAAAATGGATAAAAAACAGATAAAAACAAAGGTAGGCCCACGTGAACATACGCAAGTGCGGAATGATAAGCGCCCGGCCAATACTGATAGCCATTGAACGAGACGACAAACCCTTTGCCCGTGGCGATGTTTCTGGCAATGTCTAAATAAAGAAAGGTATCGGAGGCGTTGTTGTAGGCAATGTAGCTCAGACGAGCAGCCGTGACCCACAGCGGAAAGAATGTCAGAACAAGGAAAAAACCAAGAAGCAGAGTCTCGACGGGAAAATGGCTGCGGTTGTGTTCAGAAGAGAACAACAAATTCACCTTTGGGTTTGGAAGCGCTCAAGCGGTCCAAGAGGCTCAGCGCGTCTCCGCGCAGCGACTCTTCGAATTTTTTTGTCACTTCACGCACCAACACCACTTGACGGTTCTCCAAAACGTCCGCCATATCCTGGAGGCACTTTAAAATGCGGTGCGGCGATTCATAGGCAATAATCGTAACCCCCAGGTCTTTGAGCCACCGGAGTCTTTTGCGCCGCGCGCCGGACTTAACCGGAAAAAATCCTTCAAAGAAAAATTTATCCGTCGCAAGTCCGCTGATGGATAGAGCGCTGACCAGCGCTGTCGGTCCGGGGATTGAGACAACATCAATGCCTGCCTGGATCGCGTCCCGGATCAGATTGAATCCCGGATCGCTAATTCCCGGCGTGCCGGCATCCGAGACAAGCGCCACGGATTTTCCTTCCTTCAGAAGCCGCAAAAAATATTCACCTTTGATGAATTTGTTATGCTCGTAATAGCTGCTCAAAGAGGTTGTGATGTGGTAGCGCTGGGCCAGAATTCTGGTCCGGCGCGTGTCTTCGCAGGCAATGAGGTCAACGGACTTCAGGACCTCTACGGCGCGATGCGTGATGTCGCCGAGATTGCCGATGGGGGTCGAAACAACGTATAGCATGACTTTGGATTCGGAGTTAATGATACAAAAGGGACAGGCCTCTTTTGTTGCATTAACTCTATTCGACGGTGACGGATTTGGCCAGATTCCGGGGCTGATCCACGTTGCAGCCGCGCGCCACAGCGATGTGGTAGGCGAGCATCTGCAAAGGCAAGGCGACCAGAAGGGGTGAGAAAAATTCATCACAGCGCGGAACATAAATCACCTCACGCACGTGCGCCTGGATGGCCTTGTCGCCCTCGGTCGCAATGGCAATGAGTTTGCCGGAGCGCGCTTTGATTTCCTGAATGTTGGAAATCACCTTCTCGTAAACTTTGGACGCAACGGCAATGCAGACAACCGCGCGGTACTCGTCGATCAAAGCAATAGGGCCGTGCTTCATTTCGCCGGCGGCATAGCCTTCTGCCGGGATATAGGAAATTTCTTTAAGCTTCAGAGCGCCTTCCAGGGCCGATGGAAAATTGATGTTGCGGCCCAAAAACAAAAAGCTGCCAAAATGATGATGCCGCCTGGCAATGGTCGCAATCTGACGGCCGGAAGCCAGAATGCGCTCCTGGAGCGCCGGAATGCGCTTGAGGATTTTGAGATTTTCGCGGTAAAGCGAAGAGCTGAGCATTCCGCGCGCCAGAGCCAATTCCAGACCCAGCATGTAGAATGCAGCAAGCTGCGCTGTGTAGGCCTTGGTGGAAGCAACGCCGATTTCAGGACCGGCCAGCGTGTAAAAAACTTCATCAGCTTCCCGCGTGAGGCTGGACCCCACCACATTGCAGATGGCATTGATCCTGGCCCCTTTCTTTTTGGCCTCGCGCACCGCTGCCAGCGTGTCTGCGGTCTCACCGGATTGGCTGACGGCAATAACCAGAGTGTCCGGCCCCACCAAAGGATTGCGGTAACGAAACTCCGACGATAAATCCACCCATACGGGAAGACGAGCCAGGGATTCGATGATGTACTTGCCCACAAGGCCCGCGTGATAGGCCGTGCCGCAGGCCACAATCGCAATGTTGCGGATTTTTCCGGAAAATCTGAATTTCTTAAAATCGCGCTGAGCCGACGACAAGAGCCTCTTGAGAACAGCCGGTTGCTCGAAAATCTCTTTGAGCATAAAATGTGGATAGCCACCCTTCTGGGCGCATTCGGCATCCATGGTGATCTTGTCGAATTTGACCGGGAGCTTCCTGCCGCTTGAGTCAAAAAGGCTAACATGTTTATCCTCGATAACCGCCACCTGCCTGTCTTTCAAGTAATGGACCCTGTGGCCGTATTCCAGGATCGCCGGTACATCCGAAGCGATGAAAATCCCCTGCGGCCCCTCGGCGATGATCAAGGGGCTATCCTGGCGTACAGCCACGAGCTTATCAGGTTCATCCGCGCACATGACGCCAAGGGCAAAGCTACCCTCAACCTTCTTGATCGTCTGCGTCACGGCTTCCCGAAGGTTGCCGCGATAATATTTTTCAATAAGGTGTGCCAAAACCTCGGTGTCGGTCTGGGAAGCAAACCGATGGCCTTCAGCCACAAGCTGTTTTTTTAACACTAGATAATTTTCGATAATGCCGTTGTGGACAACGCTGATTTTTTTATCACAACTTAAGTGCGGGTGAGCATTGATGTCTGTGGGCGCGCCGTGCGTCGCCCAGCGGGTATGCGCAATGCCCAGGGAGGCTTGCGGCAAGGGGTGTTTTTGGATGATATGGACGAGGTTGTTGATTTTGCCGGCTGTTTTTCGCACGTGGATCTTATTCTTTGAAAAAACGGCCACGCCAGCAGAGTCATAACCGCGATATTCGAGCCTCTTTAAACCCGAGACCAGAATTGGCGCTGCGTCGCTTTTACCTATGTAACCTACGATACCGCACATATCAAAACCCACTTTCCCGAACAACTCGGAAACAGTTTCCCGAACAACTCGGAAACTGTTTCTATAGGAGACAGCCTTTGCCGGATTCGATGCACTTGGTGCGCAACAATTCCGCAAACTTTGCCAG
>JAZDLY010000079.1:0-2850 GCA_043801485.1 Candidatus Omnitrophota bacterium
TATCGTCAAACAATAGGGGTGGAAGAATCTCAAAGAATAGATAAAATGAGATCCTTCGCTTCGCTCAGGATGACGGATGTTATAAAGCATGAGCATATCCGTTGATAAAAATAAGTGTACCGGCTGCGGGCTTTGCGCGATCGCTTGTCCTTTTGACGCGATTACTATGATCGATGGTAAAGCGGAGATTGATCTGGACAAGTGCAATCTCTGCAGTTCGTGTGTCGAGGCCTGCCGCAAATTCCAGGCGATCCAGATCATCAGGGAAACGACAAAAACGCCCAATATCGAGAAGTACAAGGGCGTATGGGTCTTCGGCGAGCAGCGCAAAGGCAATGTCCAGCCGGTTGTTTATGAGCTTTTAGGAAAGGCGCGTGAACTGGCCGATAAGTTGAAGGTTGAAGTTTCCTGCGTTTTAATCGGGTCGAATGTCAAAGACAAAGCTCAAGAACTCATTTATCGCGGGGCCGATATTGTTTACGTTGCCGACAATCCTAAACTTGAACATTTTCTTGATGAGCCGTATGCGAGGATATTGACGAATTTGATCCGAAGGCATCGTCCGGAGATTCTCTTAGTGCCTGCGACCGCGATCGGCCGCTCGGTCATTTCCAGGGTCGCCGTGCAGTTAAGAGTGGGGCTTACGGCCGATTGTACGGAATTGGATATTGACCTTAAAGAGCGGTTCCTTCTGCAAACCCGCCCGGCGTTCGGTGGCAACATTATGGCCACGATTCTCACGAAATACCACCGTCCGCAGTTGGCCACGGTCCGCCACAAAGTTCTTCCGGAAAGCGAGTCTGATTCTTCCAGGATGGGCAAGATCATCGAAACGAATTTTGATAAAACATTTTTCATGTCCAGAACGAGGGTCCTTAATGTCGTCGAAGAGATGACCTCAGCCGTCAATATCAGCGAAGCCAATGTGATTGTGGCCGGGGGAAGGGCATTAGGGTCGGCCGAAAATTTTGGAATGCTTAAAGAGTTAGCGGATGTTTTAGGTGGCACCATAGCGGCCAGCCGTGTGGTTGTGGACAGCGGATGGGTGCCATACGCGCATCAGGTTGGGCAAACAGGGAAAACCGTGTGCCCGAATATCTATTTTGCCTGCGGTATTTCCGGCCAGATCCAGCATCTTGTCGGGATGCAATCCTCCAAAATCATTATTGCCATCAACAAAGACCCTTCCGCGCCGATTTTCCAGGTCGCCAATTACGGCATCGTCGGCGACCTTTTCGAAATCGTCCCTCTTCTGACAAAAAAGTTCAAAGAAGCCTTAAAAAAAGCGTAACATTTTATCCAAATTCAATTTTCCTGGGGGTGTAAAAAATAGGGAACGGTCAAGAGATTGTTACCCCCCCTGAGACAGCAAAAGATGTTTCCAACGGAGGAGATGATCGAGATCGACCGGAGGAATCATCAGTAAACGTTTATCGAAGTCAGGACTCTTTTCCTGGATGAGTTGCCAGGGGGTTTTATGTTCTTTGTAAGAATTGGGCCTGTGCAGATTGAAGAACAATTGATAACAAGCGGCCTTTTGCATGAAGTCGAGCCTGTTGGCAAAGGATTCGATTTCATAGAATTCTAATTCCATGAGGTTGTGGATCGTTTCGACGTCGGCTTGCATGCGGTGAGCGCCTGGAAAAATGGTGTAATGGTGCTGACGGTCAAGGGACTCAACGGCGAGGGTATAAGCCGAAGGTTTTTTGGCGTTCCAGGAGCCGACGTATTCAGACCCGTTATCGGTTTGCCTGAAGGAATCCATGTCTATGGGCAAGGCGCCGAATTTTTTAAAGAAGTGATTGATGTAAATAGCGAAGAGATGGGCATGAGTTAAAGAGCGTTGGCTAGCGAAGCCCAAGAAGATGGGGCCGCAGGAGACTTCGCGGCAGGTGTATTGAACTTTGGGAAGGTTGAGGAGCTTCATTTGGGGGTAAAATTCGGGAATGTCCCAAAGATCTTTGGTATCCTCGACCACTTGTTCGAAGAGGGCGAGGCGTTTTTTAACTTCCCGCAAGTTATTCTTGGTGACGTGTTTTTTGGGCCGCCGCCGGGAGGAGCAGCCGGCTTGGCGCCAGATTTTGCGGATGGTTTTGGGATTCAGACTGATATCTTCCAAACCTTTGATTTGCTCAGCGCCGAGGCGTTTGTAGGTTTTTCTTAATTGGACGATATGTTCTTTGAGATAGGAAGGGGTTTCTCTGGGGCAGTGATGTGGCCGTCTGGAATGATCATCCAGTCCGCTGTAACCTTCCGTTTTAAAACGTTTAAGCCACTTACGGACGATGGGTGGACTGGTGTGGAAGAGTCTGGCGACGGGTTTAATCCCGATCTCCATGGCTTTTTGGACCATCTGGTAACGCCAATGTTTTTTATCTTTACTCTGTCTCATAATTTGGTAGTATTGGTATGGACACATAATTGTTTTTGGCTCCTTTCGAAATCCGGAAGATTTGCTTGGGGCCTTATTATGTGTCCATTTTTATTTGATCCAAGACATTTTTTTCATATTTTTCGACATCGGGGCCGAAGGCGTTAAACCATTCTTTAACGCGTACCCAGCGTCGCCAGTCGCAGGTGTTGCAATAAATAGCCGGGGACGGTTCATAGTCACGAAAATGGCGGCGACCGGAATTTTTGAAAACCGTCCGAATCGGTGTTTGTGGCCTGGAAATTTGCCTCTTGTTCGGCCTCAGGAGCGACGTTCTTAATGAGGGCCGATCACGGAGACCTTTGAAAAATTCCCGAAATTCCTTTTGGAGCTCTTGAAACTTTTGTTCGTTTAAAATCAGGATTTTTTCAATTTTCCCCTCTCTTGCAGGGGGGTAACAATCTATGGTACCATTCCCA
>JAZDLY010000110.1:0-9672 GCA_043801485.1 Candidatus Omnitrophota bacterium
GACGACAACGAGCGTGATCGCACGGCTCCCCTCTACCCTGCTTGTCTGGATTTCGTCCTCAAAGGTGTGGCGCACAAATGCCACGTCTTTGATTTTCAGCCAATTCCCGGCGTCATTGGCCCGGATCACGGTCTCGGCAATCTCCGGTGCCGTATAAAACTCCCCCTTGGTCTTGACCATAAAATCCTGGCCGTCGGTCCTGATTTTCCCGGCAGGGACCATAATGTTTTGCGCTTTGAGGGCCTCCATCATCTCCTCGATGGAAACATGATAGGCGTACATCCTGTTTAAGTCCGGCTCAACCCAAAACTGCTCATCCCGCCAGCCGTTTCTCCTGACCGAGGCAACGCCAGAAATATCCTCAAATTCTTCCTTCAATTCATCGGCCCAGCGCCTGAGTTCAAACTCATCCATTTGGCCGCTCACAGCCACCTTGATAACAGGAATTTCTTTGGATGTGATCTCAGTCACCAGTGGCCTGTCTTTGACACCCTCGGGAAGGTTAACCACGCGGTCCACTGCTTTTTGAATATCATCAACAATTTTCTTTTTATCCGTGGCATCCTCGCTCATCTCAAGCACAATCGACGAAGATCCTTCGCTGGAAGAAGAATAAATATCTTTGATGTTGTCCACATCTTTGAGCTCTTTTTCCAGCGGTGTTGTCACCAACTTTTCGACCTCTTCGGGCGCTGCTCCGCGATAGGCTGTCTGCACCGTTACCGTGTCAAAAGAAACAATTGGGAAAGCTTCCCTTTTGAGCTGAAAAATAGAAATAAGCCCTGCGAACACAAGGAAAAAAGACAGCAGATTGACAAACAGAGTATTTTTGACGGAAAATTCGGCTAATCTCACAGCGCGCCCTCCCAGTATTCGTCCAAAAGAATATCCTGCGCTAATTTCAAGTCAATCAGGCTCAGCTCGTGGTCGTAAAGAGACTTTGCCAAGCCCAGCTTGGCATTGAGCACATCTTCCTGATAACGGATCAAGAGGTCGCTCGATGAGCGGCCGAACCGAAAACGCAGCTCTTCAGCACCCAGCTTTCGTTCCTGCAGCCAGGAGTTTCTCCTGCTGGTCATCACCTTGTCTGAAAGAATCTTGACCTTTGTGATCAGTTCGTTGATCTTGGTCAAAATAAGCCGCTCGGTTTTTTTAAGCTCCACCAAAGCCTTGGCCCGCTCGATCTTGGCTTTGCGAAACTCTCCCCTGGCTTTGCTGTTTTCCAAAGGAAACGTGACCGTGACAGCGGCAAAAAGCTCAGGATTATCTTCTTTGGTGATCTGTTTCCAGGATTCGTTGTATTGGCGCGACAATCCATTTCTGGCAAAAGAGGCCTCAAGGTCGATCTCCGGCCAAAGGCTGTTTTTCTTGCTCACCAGGGAAAGTTTTTTCATTTTGATTTCGTTCTTGGCTTGCCTGTAATCCCTGCGATGCTCAATGGCATTGGAAAGGACGTCGTAAAAATCGATGTGCATCTGCCTGTATTCCAGGCGCTCCAAAGGTTTCACATGAACATTGTGGCTGTCTTCATTGAGCAACAACAGCAAGTTTTCTTTGGCGCTGTTGACTTCATCCACGGCGGATAAAACATCATTCTGGCGCAGGACAACGTTCGCCTCGGCTGCCAGAAGGTCCGGATCTTCAATCAGGCCGATGGTGCGCTTCTTGCGATAAATATCAAACAACTCCTGGGCTTTATCCAGCATGCCCCTTTTGATCTGGAGCTCTTCAGTCAACCAGACGACCTTCCAATAGGCCTTCTGGGCATCTGCCAGGGCTTCCTCGATTTTCGTCAACGAGCTGTAATCGGAATTCTCAATGTCGAGTTTTGTGATTTTGATCTCGTTGCGGTCGACCAAACCAAAGAAATTTTTGCCGAGCGGCTGGGTCAGGGAAACCTTGGCCAGGCTTTCGTGAGCGGGATTGATATTGGAATAGGCGGAATTGCTGAAATCGCGCGCATCCTGAAAATCCAAATCCACCACCGTTCCCGTGGGCAGCTGTTTTGAAACCCCTAAAGAATATTGGTTCGTTACGGATTTCGTCCCTGCAAAAGCGCTGTTTTGCTTGAATTGGGTATTTTGATAAGACGCCTTGGCAGTCAGGAGCGTGTCGTAGATCGAAACAGCGCCCAAGATGTCGGTGCGTTTCGCATCGGCGTCGAATTTTGCAATCTGAATATCCAGACTGCCCTCCAGAGCCATCCGGCTGACCTCTTCTAAAGACAGAAAGATAATCTGGCTGGGCTCCCTTCCCTGAGGATGCGTTTCTCCCTCAAGCGTAGCCGGGGTGCACATGAATGCCAAGCCAGCAAAAACCAAAAACCATCTAGCTCTTTTTATCCAGAACATGGTATACCTTTTTGATAATTTTCAAATAAGACTGGCGCTCTTCTTCAGTGAGCCTGCCGAAAGTTTTTTCGATGGCCTTGATCCTCTGCGACCGAACCTTGCGCACCACCCGGTGCCCTTTAGGGGTCAACAGGATTTTGATGATACGGCGATCCTTGGGATCGCGGCATCTGCGGATCTGACTCAAAGCATGCAGCCGATCCACCATGCCCGAGGCAGCCGGCAGGGACACGTTGAGGCTATGGGCAAGTTCGGTCATAATCAGACCCCCATGCGTCTCCAAAAGGTCTAAAATAAGGTATTGGGGCATAGTGATCTCTCCTCTGGCGATCGCGTCAGACTGAGTCTTGAGGATACCCCGCATCAGAGCAGGCATCAGAACCACCAACTCCCTGGCAAAACTTTTGATCGTGACGTTTTTCATCATTAGCCTCCTTAATAGTTAATCTGTTTAACTATTAATTCCATTAACAATAATAGCACAAAAAAAAATTCTGTCAAGTGAAATTTGAGCACCTTGTTTTATATTTCAGCGAAATCCCGCCGAAGCGTAGGCGTAGGCGGGAGAGCACCAGAGTTTAAGATCGGGCGAAATACTGCGAAACAGGATGGGGAGGATCAGGCGCCGTAATATTTGCGGATGGACTCGCGCAGATCGGTGTCGCCGGCCAAGAAAATCTTAACCTTTTCGGAGCCCACGTATTTTTTGAGCTCCTCGACCGCCTGGGCATTGAGGGGGTCGTTCATCGCGACAAAAAACGTCCCTGTAGAAACGCGGATGGGCATGCATTTGAAAGCCAGGGCAATGCCTGCGGGGATGCGGGTCAAAAGAGACATGTCGATTTCGACCTCTCGGAGATTGACATAGGGAACACCCAACTGAAGAGAAAGAATGGAAAATATCTTTTCTTCACTGGCATATCCCAGCCGGACCAGGGTGGTGCAAAGAAAATCCTTGTGACGCGACTGCTCCTCCAGGCCCTGCTTGAGCTCTTCGTCCGTGATCAGGCCGTCGCGGATCAACAACTGTCCGATGTACTGGTCATTATTCTGAAGTGGCATTAATCAAAATCTCCATGTTCGAACAACGAAACTGTGGCCTTGACAATCTCCGGGTGAAATTGAGACCCGCTGCAACGCTCCAACTCTGCCGTCGCCTGTTCTTTGGTCAAGGCGCTGCGGTAAGGCCTGTCTGTGGTCATGGCATCATAGGAATCCGCCACCGCAATAATAGCCGCAACCAGGGGGGTCTGGTCACCTTTGAGCCCCTCAGGATAGCCTTTGCCGTCATAACGCTCATGGTGATACTTGACACCGGCAATCACATCTTTGAGGTCCTTGATCGGCTCTAAGATCATCACCCCGATCGCGCAGTGGTCGTTGATTCTCTTGCGTTCTTCTTCGGTGAGTCCACCCTTTTTATTCAGGATGGTCTCACAGACGCCGATTTTGCCGATGTCATGAAGAAGACTGGCAATGTGCAGGTTTTCAAAAAAGGCCTCCTCCGGCTTTTCTTTGCGCTCGTGCCAGATTTTACGGCCGATGGCTATGCTTAAGTTCGTCACCCGCATGGTGTGGCCCTGCGTGTAGTGGTCCTTGGCGTCAATGGCCTGAGACAAGGCCATCGTTGTCTCGAAAAACAGCTTTTTGTTGCGGTCAATCTGTTGCTCGAGGTTTTCGAACAGAAAGGCATTGCGCAAGGCCATGGCCACGTCGTGAGCCAAGGCCATAAAAAAATCAATTTCTTCCTCTTTGTAAGGCTTATTGTTGACCTTATCGCCCAACAGAAGAAGCCCCAACAGACGACTCTGGTGATAACAAGGCACGCAAACAACGGTCTCAAAGTTTCTCAGCTGCGACTTAACCGCAAGGAGAAGTTTTTCAAAATCTTCTTTCCCGACAAAAAAATCATGATGCTGCAAAACAGAATTGACCTTGCTCAAAAGCAAGGCCTGACCGTTGCCTAAGACTGTGTATTGTTTTTCCGCATAATAGCGGATGAGCGGCGATTGGGCGTCTAGGCGGATAAGTCCGGCGGGAATCTTCAAGCCCGTTTTGCCGCGGGCCACGGTCGCAATGTAGCTTTTTTTGTTTTTGTCGAAAAGAAGGATGGCGGCGTGATCGATATTCACCTTGCGCACGATCATACGCAAAATCATCTTGATCAACGTATGAGGCTTGTGCACAAGAATCATGGTCTTGGCAGCCTCTTCCAGCTCTCGCTTGTAATTAACCCTCATGGCGAAAACCCACACTAAGGTGGTTATCCCGATCGCTAAACGCTTCACAGATTTCCTATACTTGGTTACGGAAATCTGCTCGCAGGCACGGGATGATCCTTGTTCGCTTGCGCTCACAAGGACTGCGTTTTATGCACCTGCGGTGCATATCAAGGTGTTTGATTCGCACAGATAATTTACGTTCACTGTCGTTCCGTAAATTATGTGCTCATTTAAAACTTCTTTTTGTAATAGAGCCGAAATATGTGCTGTGTGTCGAGCACCAAAAGCGCTCCGCCGAACGGATCAAAGGTCGAGGAGCCGATCGGTGAAATCCCTCCCACGCCGTACTGAAAGATAAACTCCGAGCTCTCATCTGTCTTGTAGCGAGACTCCATGAAGAAATTCGTGTGCCACTCGTATTTGTCCAGCCCGCTGGCGTTGAGATACAACATATCCAGCCACCTGGCGTATGTCAGCTTAAACAAAAACGACAACTTGCGCGTCGGCTGATAAGCCACCTCCAGGCCGTAATGATTGATGTTCTCGTCAATCTGGCCGGCCTGCTTGAATTCATTATACGCGAAATCCAAATAGAATTCCAGTTTATCCACGGGACACCAATCAAAGCCCAGCTTAAAAATGTTAAAGGCATCATACGGCGGCAGCGGGAAACCTTCCTGGCTGTATAAAAAAGGGATCGCTTCGCGGTAGACCTTGCCGTTTTCCGTGTACGTCGTGAAATTGGAATCATTGAAAAGGCCGCGCGGATAGTTATCCGTCGCAGCGGTCGAATCGTTCGTGTGCTCCCAGACCAGGTTGTAGGAAAACGTATCGGAGACCTTATAATCAAATCCGGCGGCCACGGTCTCAAGCGACGGGTCTTCCCCGCCCACGATCGCGTCGTTGATAAGCTTCTTGTTTGTGACAGGGTCGAAGATAAAAGGATCTTCGCGGGTATTGGTCTTCGGGAGGTCCTGCCGGATGCCCATGAATTTGGTCGTCAATTTATCGGTGACCGGATACGTCAGCTCTGCCCGGGATACATGTTCGATAAAATCACCGTGGACATTATGAACATTGCGGATGTCCAGCAAACCCTCCAGATTCCGGTGGAAAAATTCCGTCAACCCCTCCAGCCGCAAACCGATGACATCACGGCCGGAATCAATCCCGTCGCCAATGGCAAAGGGCTTGATGTCTTCCCATCTCATGGGGCTCGTCACGCCAACGTAATAGTACAACGGGTGCTTGCGAAAGGTGATGTGGCGCGACCAGAACTCATCGTCGCGGGTCTGGCGATATGTCGCCAGGCTCGATTCGTACCCCTCCTCCAGATGCGCCACGCGCAGTCTTGTCTTTAAAAACTTCTTTTCATCGCCTCCCCGCTGCACGGCGTTGAAATCCTGGTCATAAATATCAGAGCCGGGGAATCTATTTTCCAAGGCAAAAAAATACGCATTGCCGCGCTTCCGGGAACCATACTCTTCTAAAATCCTGTCAAAAGACGATTCTGAGGTCGCAACCTGTCCGAGAATTTTTAGCCCCATGGCCGGTTCATACTTGGCGTCCGCTGAAAAAACATTGTTGGCGCCGTCAAGGCTGCTCTCGTTAAAACCAAAATGACCGGCATGGGTCAGTCCGAGCCCCAAGTTGTACAAAAGGTCGAATTTCAAGCGGGAGGCCGTGGCATAGGTATTGAATTCATCATAATCCTGCCAGAGATTTTTGGGGCTGGCCACAGTGGTTTGAAATTTTGTGTCAACGCCGTCATAGGCATAGGCAAAACCCCTCAAAGCTGTCAGCCGCAGGTTATCGCTATCGCGCGTGAAAAATGCCAGGGAATCATCCCAATAGCCCTTAGTGAAATCATCCGGGGCAGCTCCCGGATTCAGATGTCCGGGTTCCCATTCAGCCAGCCACGGGCTTTCTTCCCACCACGTGTGCCTGTTGGAAATCCCCAGGGGGTCATCCGTGGTCAAGGCCTGATCCTGATAGGCAATGGGGAAAAATCTGAGCTTGTTCTCTTCGTCTTTATAGTCAAACCAGAGTTCTCTGAGTGGCATAAAATTCAGATCTATTTTTTGGGAAGGGATCACGAACGTATCCGAAAAGGTGGATACCGCAGTGGTGGGGCTTGTTCTTAAATCCTGAACTTTAATTTCCGGAAGGCCGACTGAAGCGCCGTCCCTGAGCGTCGGCACAATTTCGTTAATGGTCTTGGCAGTATTGGACCAGTATTTTAGCTCAAACTCAGCAACATCGCCCCCTGCCCCGGTCACGGTGAATTTATCACTCTTTCCTGTAAAGCTCCACGGATCAACCGTGATATTGGCGTGAGCGCTGACATTATCCAGGCCAACATCATCCAAAGGCTTTGTGTCGATTTCCACCTTAACCCTGTCAAAGATTGCCGGGTCATAGGTGTTGTGACGTTCCTGGCTCCAAAGAATCCGCCAGTTCCTCTCATTCAAATCCGCATTGGCTTCTTTCCAAATCACCTTATCCGGAGTAGCAATGCCAAGCGCAGCGCGGACTTCACCCTTGATATCAACGTAATCTTGAATTTTCTTCCCGGGGTGTTCTTGCTTAGAAAGCGGCGGGATCTTGCGGCCTTTTTTCGTGGTGATATATTTGCCTAATTCGCGGTTGACAAGAACGCCTCGATCAACCTCGGCAGGACCAGATTCAGTGACCAGCTCAAAAGCATCCAAAGCACGCCTCACCTGCTCATCGCGCGCCAGAAAGCTTTTGTTACGAATCTCCTGGACATAGTAGCGCGCCTTCTCGTTGGTGGGATCTACCAGCAAAACCTTGCTGAATTCATGCAAAGCCTCCTGGTGATAGCCTTGTTTGTAATACTTCATGGCTATCCCAACAAGAGCGTCTGCAGCGCTGGATTGAGCAAAGACCAACCCGGGAGGGGACAAAAACGTCCCTATGAGGATGAGACTTAAGACTTTCCTAACCAATTTCTTGGGACACCTTTCTACGAAGCGTTTTACTGTGCTACGAGGCGAGAGAGAACTTCCTTTTCCAACTCTTCTAAAATAAGAGGCTTATGAATACAGGCGGAAATTTCGAGATCGCTCAAGGGCCTGAGCATCTCCTGATCTTCAACCCCGGTCACCATAATGACTTTGACCTTGTTTCCGCGGTTACGAATTTCTCGGAGTGTTTCTACTCCTGTGATGCCGCCCATCTTGACATCCAGCAACATCAAATCCGGTTTTTCTGCTTCAATAACTTCAAGAGCCTGTTCCCCGCTTTCAGCGGTGATAACATCTATCTTCCTTCTCCTGAAAAAGCTCTTCAGGTATTCCCGTACGTCAAGCTCATCATCAACAATCATCAGTTTTGGCATCATCCCCCCCATTATTAAGATAAGTAATGGAAGTATACCACAAAATTCCGGTAAGTCAAGTTCTGGAAGGATGTTAGGAATGTAAAAAAGCTGATGCTACTTTTTAAAACTTTTTATTAAGTCCTAGAATTTACCTCCAGTCAGACGATCGATCAAAGCTGTAAGTTCAGCTATTCTGAGTTCCTTGTCCAATCGACCTTTTTCCGTCGGGGCTTGGACCTGAGCCAGCTCGATCTGCAGTTTTCTGCGCTCAAAATACAACCTCGTCACTTCAGACAAAATGTCGTTTCTTAGGTCAACCATTAATTTCGAACGCACGTCAATGGAGGTCTGATCACTGGAATAAATAAAATCTGCCAACTCCCATTTTAAACTCACGCCCCAATCCCTTGGCCCGACTTGTGTACGATCATACGAAGCTCCAAGCGCAGTCGTCACCGTCTTATCGTAATCAAGACTCAAATCCGGTAAAAAAGCCTTCCATTGGGCGCGTCTTCGCCAATTTTGTATTTTTTCATTGCTTACTTCAGCATAATCGATTGCCATCTGCTGAACTTGCCTAATGGTCGGTTCATTTTCAAAACCAGACAAAAAGCCTAAGCGGTCTTCATCGACAATGGGAAATGACTGCTGTTTTGACAGAACGTGCTGGAATACATCATTGCCAGAAATGACAATTAAATCTTTCCCCCTGATAGCTGCCATACGGGCATCGTGTGCTGCGAATAGCAATGCCCAGCCCGAATTCTCAAGAACATACAGTCCGGATTTGGCAACTGCGTAGACAGCCTTACTTTTGTGGTCGGATAAAAGATAACGCACATAAACATAATCCAGGCCTGCCAAAGGCAGACGATCCCAGATTTCCCCCTTATCTTTGCTCATGAATACGCCTCTGGATGTGGCCACATACAGTTGGCCGTCTTGTTGCTGCGAAACCATCAGGTGACGTATCGGAGTTACTGTCTGTTCATTATCGTCGTCGCTTGAGGTTTCCTCCGATTCCTGCGGCCCGGCAAACATATAAATATTTAAAATTTTCCGCCATTGGCTTGTTTTTTCATCGTGGACGTAGACGGACGAATCCGTGGCAACATAAATACGGTTTCCATCGGTCTGCAGAGAAACGATATTCTTGTCGTCAAAAAATGAACTTTCTTTAATCCATTGATTGTTGCTTCTTATGAATAAGCCTCCCTTTGTCCCTAGATAAAGGTTTCCGTTTTTTGCGACACAGACAGCTAAGCAGTTTTTTTCGTTCTCATTCGACTTTTCAAATATTTTTTGACAAGTGTTGGCTGTTGCATCAACTAGCCACAACCCCTCGTCTGTTGCGGCATAAACCTGTTGCAAAAATTCATCAAAAAGGATCTGATTGACGCGACCAATGCTCCCGGCTGCACCACAAACAGGCTGCCAAGCCCTCTGAGCCGCATCAAGTCGATACAACTCGTTTTCCGTTCCCAGCAAAACCATATTTGGTTTATTCGGACAGGCGGCTACAGAAACAAGCTCCTCTCCTCTCAAGCCCTTATTATTGACCCAATGTGTTTCCTGCGCCCGGAGAGAACAAGCAACAGAAAGAAACAACAAAGAAAGAATGCCTTTGCGGAACATAGATTCTCCTTTTTTAGACTTCCTGAGTTCACCTTTATGGGGGTGTGAGGACTACGCGTTTGTCTGGATGGTGTGAATCCTTTTACGCAGCTCCTCTAACTCGTCAACGATTAATTCGAAG
>JAZDLY010000113.1:0-9496 GCA_043801485.1 Candidatus Omnitrophota bacterium
CGCGACAACGCCGCAGTCCCCGGAAGTAGAAGTTGTTCACGCAAAAGTCAAGAGGGTCAATTTTGGCCTGACAACGCGAACGGAAATCTCGGGGTTGGTTTTCCACGATAAAAACGGCAATGGCGTTTACGAGGCCGGAGAAGACACTATCAAGAAGGTCGTCATCATCCTTGACGGGAAGGAAAAAGCACTTTCAAGTCGTATGGGAGAATACATGTTCAGGAAAATGCAGGCCGGCGAGCATACGATTACTCTGGATCTTAAGAGCATTCCTATTCAATTCATCCCCAAGGTTCCTGTGTCCAAAAAAATAAAAGTCGCAGAAGGCGCGACCTTTGTCTACAACATTCCCCTCCAGGAAGTTAAATGAGGACATCCTTTACGTTAACTTAAGTTAACGTAAAGGATCTTATTTTGTCCGAATTTAAGCACCGTAATTTTTCCTACAGCGAAATCCCGCGTCAGCGGGAAATCCCGATAAGCGCGAGTAGTTCGATATCGGGATTCATTCCTTATCATTTGGCACAAATCGAATAGACCACGACAGGTTTTGCGGTGCCGTTATCTTCCGTGACAGTTTTGATGTCTTCTGTCTGGATGAGTTTTTCTTCTTTTTGGACTTCGTATTTCCCCGATGCTCCTGCTGGCATCGGAGGTTGAGTCGGTGTTGTTTGAGACGGGGCTTGCGCTTTATATTCGATCATTTGCGGCATGAAACAGCTCGCTGTTCCTGTGATGGTTGCCGGATCGGCGAACACAAAAGGTGCCGAGAAAGAAATGATGAGTCCGATGATCAGGATTTTTTTTGTGTCCATGTTACCCTCTGAGAAATTCCAAAGGGCAACAGGACGCAGAAGTCTGCAGGCGGGTCCATCAAACAAAAAACCCATTCAAAGAATGGGTTCTTTGAATTCACGAAGCACTTTGTGCGATACGGTGTATCGCATGAAGTGCACGGCAGCCCGACGTTCCGTCCTTTTTTGGCGGATTCGCAGCTTTGCGTCCTATCCTTGCGGATAGTTTGCCCTTTGAAATTGTAAAGATCAGTCTTTCTTATATAAATATAACATTACTTTTGAGGCTTTTCAAGGGGCTGGCAATCTTGCCCTTTTTCGCTTGCGCTCACAAGGACTACGCCGACAGCAGCTCCGGAATCTTGTGTTGACTTGCAAGGGGGGAGGATGTATAATTTATAATCTAAAAATGATGCTTAAGTTTCCCGTTTTTGTCCAAGCCTTACCTTAAGTATAACCATTTAATTTGCTTCCGG
This sequence comes from Candidatus Omnitrophota bacterium, assembly GCA_043801485.1. Taxonomy (GTDB): domain Bacteria; phylum Omnitrophota; class Gorgyraeia; order Velamenicoccales; family Velamenicoccaceae; genus JAZDLY01. The sequence goes on from JAZDLY010000113.1 coordinate 1,271, forward strand.
AAAGGGGTTTTCTATGGCTACTAAAGATAATAAAGACAAGGACTTAAAGAACAAAGAGGAGAGCACAAACCGGCTCAAAGCCCTGGAATTAGCGCTGAGCCAAATCGAGAAGCAATTCGGCAAGGGCTCCATTATGAAACTAGGTCAGGATGTCAAGGCAGATATCCCTGTTATTCCAACAGGATCGGTCTCCCTGGATCTAGCGCTTGGGGTCGGGGGTATTCCCCGTGGCCGCGTGATCGAGATCTTCGGTCCAGAGGCATCTGGAAAGACGACGCTGACCTTGAGCATTATCGCTCAGGTTCAAAAGATCGCAGGCGTTGCTGCGTTTATCGATGCGGAGCACGCCTTTGATGCAACCTATGCCAAAAAGATCGGTGTCAATCTGGACGAATTGTTGATTTCTCAGCCGGATACCGGCGAGCAGGCTTTGGAGATTACAGAAACACTGGTGCGTTCCAATGCCGTGGATTTGATCATTATCGATTCCGTGGCAGCTTTGACGCCCCGTGCAGAAATCGAAGGCGATATGGGGGACAGCCATATGGGGCTCCAGGCGCGCCTGATGTCCCAAGCCTTGCGTAAGCTGACGGCGACGATTTCAAAGTCAAAGACATGTGTTATTTTTATCAATCAGATCCGGGAAAAGATCGGTGTCATGTTCGGCAATCCCGAGACCACGACTGGAGGGCGCGCGTTAAAATTCTATTCCTCTGTGCGATTGGATTTGAGGCGCATCGGCTATATTAAGAATGCGGACCAGGTGGTGGGAAGCCGGGTGCGCATCCGTGTTGTTAAAAACAAAGTTGCGCCGCCTTTCCGGGAAACTGAAGTGGATTTTCTTCATTCCGTCGGTATTTGCCGCGAGAGTGATTTGATCGATACGGGCGTTGACTTGGGGATTTTGCAGAAATCCGGTTCCTGGGTTTTGTATGGAGAGGAAAAACTGGGGCAAGGCCGTGATACTGCGGTACAGTTTTTGAGGGCCAACGTGAAGGTGACCAACGAGATTGATAAAAAAATACGCCAGGAACACGCCAGAAAGCTTTCTGAACCGCAAACCCATGTTGCCAAGACGTAATGGGTGTCTTCTGGGCCAGGGGGATTTTTCAAAGGCAAAAAATGCCGCCCTGCGCTTGCTGAAGTTTCGGGTCCGTAGCGAGAAAGAAATCCGAGATAAGCTCAAGGAGAAAGGTTACGGTATTGCGACGACCAACGAGGTCGTTTGTTTCTTGAGCAAGGTCGGTTTGATCGATGATGCGCTTTTTGCACGGCTATGGGTAGAGAGCCGGCTCAAGAGGCCCTTTGGCCTGAGGCGTCTGAAGTTTGAGCTCAAAGCCAAAGGCATTGAAAAAAATATTTCTGAAAACGTTCTGCAAAAGGCCCGGGAATCCACAGATGAAAAAGCCGTGGTTCAGAGCTTGATCAGAAACAGGCTCAATCGAATGCGCAAGATTCCAGTTCAAAAAGCCAGGGCTCGACTTTTTGGATATTTGATTCGGCGCGGATTTTCCCCAGAGAGGGTGATCGAGGTGCTTGGAGAAGAACTATGAAGAAACTGACGACCAATCAGTTGCGAAAAGCCTTTTTGGAATTTTTTGTTTCCAAGGAGCATATGCGTATCAAAAGCGATTCCTTGGTGCCGACCAACGACCCGTCGGTTTTGTTCACGTCCGCCGGCATGAATCCGTTCAAGGATTATTTCTTGGGCAAGCGCAAAGATTTAAAACGGGCCACCAGCTGTCAGAAGTGTCTGCGCACTGGCGATCTCGATCAGGTCGGCCAGACGCCGTTTCACCACACGTTTTTTGAAATGCTGGGGAATTTTTCTTTTGGCGATTATTTCAAGTCAGAGGCGATTGCCTGGGCCTGGGAATTCATGACCGCGGTCCTGGAGATCCCGAGCGCTGATTTATGGATTTCTGTTTATGAAGACGACCAGGAGGCTTGCGGGATCTGGAATCGCCAGATTGGCATTCCTATCGAGAGAATCAAGAAGATGGGGCCTAAAGAGAATTTTTGGCCGGCAAATGCGATTGTTGACGGACCCAACGGTCCCTGCGGGCCTTGCTCGGAAATCTATTACCAGAAGCAAAACGGCGCTCCGGTGGAAGTTTGGAATCTTGTGTTTACCCAGTTCGACCGGCATGATAGCGGCGTCTTGACGCCTCTTCCCAATAAAAATATCGATACCGGAATGGGCTTGGAGCGCATGAGTGCGGTTTTGCAGGGTGTTGATTCCAATTTCAAAATCGATATTTTTGCGCCGATCCTTGAATCGGTCAAACGGTGTATCGAGCGGCGCGAAGAACGCGTCATTCACACCATGGCCGATCATGCCCGGGCCGTCACCTTTTCGATCGCCGACGGCGTCATGCCTTCAAACGACGGTCGCGGCTATGTGGTGCGCAAACTGATCCGGCGCTGCGCGTATTTGGCGCAGGCCGAACACCCGGCACCGTTTTTTTACAAGCTTGTTTCCAGTGTTGCCGATGCGATGCGGGAGGAATATCCGGAGATTTTGGAGCGACGCGATAATATCGCGCAGATCATCAAAGCCGAAGAGGAGAAGTATATCCGAAATATCCTGGAAGGGGGCAGCGAACGTCTTCATGCGATCGTGGACGAATTAAAAATAGCCGGCAAAAAGGGATTGCTGTCTCAGACCGCCCTGGATCTTTACATGACCTACGGCATCCAACCCGATTTTACGAAAGAGGTTTGTCAGCAGGAAGGCCTGCAGGTGAATATGGATGAGATAAGCAGCCTTGTTATCCAAGAACAGCTCAAGTCGCGCAGGACCAGAAAATCCTCGGGCGCGATTTTTTCCCATGGTGGTGTTGTGCTTAAGGAAACGCAGTTTGTCGGTTATGAAAAAGACTGCGTTGGTAGCCGCCTGATCCAAATGATCAGGGAGGGAGTCCAGGTCGAAGACCTTGATGATCCGCAAGCCGTTTATGGTCTTGTTCTGGACCAAACACCTTTCTATGGCGAATCCGGAGGACAAGTGGGGGATCGCGGTTTTATTTCTTTGAAAAATGGTCAGGCAAAGGTGGAGGTCATCGACACCAAGAAGCAGGGCAAATCGATCGTGCACTTTGTCAAAGGCGTTGATGGAAAAGGGGTTTTTAAGATCGGTTGTGATGTTGTGGCAGAGGTCGACACAGATCACCGTCAGGCCGTCAAGCGTTCCCATACCGCAACCCATGTCCTTCAAGCGGCGCTGCAAAAGGTTCTCGGCAAGCACGTGCAACAATCCGGATCTTTTGTGGAGGCAGACCGGTTCCGCTTCGACTTCACTCATTTTCAGGACATCAAGCCCGAAGAGCTTCAGGGCATTGAAGCCCTAGTGAACGGTATGGTGATGGCCAACGACACTTTGATCAGCCAGGTCATGCCAAAACACGAGGCCCAAAAGACAGGGGCTTTGGCGTTGTTCGGGGAAAAATATGAAGACATCGTACGGGTGGTTTCGATTGCGAATTACAGCAAAGAGTTTTGTGGTGGAACACATCTTGATGCGACGGGAAAGATCGGCTTGGTGTTGATCACTTCCGAAAATTCTGTTGGAAGCGGTTTGCGGCGGATTGAGGCGTTGACCGGAAAACTGGCGTATGAAAAACTTCGGGAAGGTCAACGCATCCTTGGGGATGTCGCAGACTTATTGAAGGTTAAGCCTTCGGGACTTATGTCGGCCGTGGTTCAGCAGATCTCCAGTCTTAAATTTTTAGAAAAAGAATGCTTGAGGCTTAAAGAGAGCAACCTCAGATACGACATGGAGGTTCTTGCCGAAAATACCCAGAAGATTAAAGGCATCAGTCTTGTGATCTATAAATTTTTGGATTTTGACCCGGGTCTTCTGCGCCGTGCTGTTGATTTTTTGAAAGAAAGAGTAAAGAATAAAGGGATCTTTTTTTTAAGTTCCGTTCAGGAGTCCAATGCGGCATTTGTCTGCGGCATGACGTCGGACCTTGTTCATCTGGGGATGTCGGCGGATTCCCTGATCAAGAAAGTCTTAAAAATGGTCGGCGGCACGGGCGGCGGCCGTCCGGACTTTGCGCAAGGGGGAACCAAAGATATCTCAAAGGTTGACACCGCCTTAAAAGAAATGGAGCGGCTCATCAAAGAGGAGATTGCAGGCGTATGAGAGTTCTTCGACCAAATTCTAAAGAATTTGATAAGCTTTGTAACCGTTTCAACGTGGTTCAAAGCATAAGGGTTAAACAAAAGGTTGAGCGCGTGATTCATGATGTGCGCGTGTATGGCGATGAGGCGCTGTTGCGTTACACCAGGCGCTTTGACGGGGTTAAGCTTAGTCTCAAACAATTGAGGGTCAGCGAGGCGGAAAAAAGCGCGGCCTTCAACGACATCCGGCCTGAGCTGGTTGCCACGCTCAAAAGGGTCATCGTCAACATTACAAAATTTTATACCAAGAAGCAAAAACGCTCCTGGCGACAGATGTCGCAGGAAGGGGAGTTTTTGGGAGAAAAAATCCAACCTTTGGACCGGGTGGGGGTGTATGTACCTGCCGGCACGGCACCATTGGTTTCTTGTGTGTACATGAGCGTTTTGCCGGCCCGGATCGCCGGCGTCCAAGACATCGTGTTGGCAACGCCTCCGGATCGAGACGGCCGCGTCAATCCCTACATCCTTGTGATTGCAGATTTGCTTAAAGTGAATGAAATTTACAAGGTCGGCGGCGCTCAGGCGATTGCGGCCTTGGCCTTTGGGACAAAAACAATAAAAAAAGTGGACAAGATTGTCGGGCCGGGCAATGCCTATGTGACAGAGGCCAAACGGCAGGTCTTCGGATACGTCGATATCGATATGCTGGCCGGTCCAACGGAACTTGTGGTGATTGCCAATCGTTACAGCAACGTCGATTATGTGTTGAGCGATTTGGCCGCGCAGGCAGAGCATGCCGGTGGCTTGGCGGTTTTAATCACGCCGTCAAAAAATCTGGCCAAGCAGGTGCGCTCGGCGTTGCCTGGGAAGAACAACGGCTTGGTCATTCTGGTCAGAAACCTTGATGAGGCTGTGGAGGTCAGCAACCGTATCGGACCGGAGCACCTGGAAATTCTGACGACCAACCCGCGAAAGTTCGTCAAAAAGATCAAAAACACAGGCGCTCTTTTCTTAGGGCCCTATAGCCCTGTGGCGGTCGGGGATTATTATGCGGGGCCCAGCCACGTTTTGCCGACAGGGGGAACGGCGAGGTTTTTCTCAGGATTGTCGGTGCAGGATTTTTTGAGGAGCACACACATTATTTCTTATTCGAAAAAGGCGCTTGAAGAATCCAGGCCGCACGTGGAACGGCTCTGTGCCATAGAAGGTCTGGAAAAACATTTTGAGTCCGTCAGGAAAAGGTTTGAATAACGGGGGTTCGCATGGCCAAGAAAGGTAACGTGAGACGAAAAACCACAGAAACAGATATCCAAATCGATTTTGTTTTGTATGGCAAAGGGTCCTATCGCATCAAGACCGGAGTTGCGTTTTTGGACCACATGTTGAGTCTTTTTGCCAAACATGGCTTATTCGATGTCGTCATCAAGGCCAGCGGGGACTTGGACGTAGATATCCACCACACCAACGAAGACATCGCCATTGCGTTGGGCCAGGCGTTTTCCACGGCACTCGGCAACAGGGCCGGCATCAAGAGATTCGGGGAGGCAACCGTCCCGATGGATGAGGCCCTTGTGCGCGTTGCGCTGGATATTTCCGGAAGGCCGTTTTTAAAGTTCAGGGCTGACAAAATAAAGGTTTCCGCCGCAGGCGGAGGCTACAGCCTGAATTATCTGGAACAGTTCCTGAGAGCCTTTGTGTTCAATACCGGCATCACCCTTCATGTTGATGTCTTCGAAGGCAAGGATCTTCATCATATCCTGGAAGCTGTTTTTAAAGCATTCGCCAAGGCCTTGTCGCGCGCCGCAGAGAGACAACCCCGCAGCAAATCAATTCCTTCAACCAAAGGTCGAATCTGATGCGCTTGCCTCGTGTTGCGATCATTGATTACGGCATGGGGAATCTCTACAGTGTCCGCAATGCCCTCGCCGCGGTGGGGGTCCGTTCGAATATTGTCGGAACACCGAATAGACTCAGGCAGTACGATAAATTGATTTTGCCCGGAGTCGGCGCCTTTGGCGACGCGATGAAAGAGTTAAAAAAAAGAAGGCTTGTTGGGCCTATCAGTGATTTCGTGGCCGCGGGCAAGCCTTTGCTGGGGATTTGTCTGGGGATGCAGCTATTGATGGAGAAAAGCGAAGAATCCAAAGGCGTGGCCGGCTTTTCGATTGTGGCCGGCAGCGTTAGAAAGTTTTCCAGCAAGCTCAAATGTCCGCACATGGGGTGGAATGAAATCAGGCAGCAGCGCCGGTGCGCGCCCGTCTTTGGCGGATTGCGCAAAAATGCGTTCGGTTATTTCTGTCATTCCTACTATGTTGTGCCGTCAGATCCAAAGACCGTGATCGGTAAGACCGACTACGGGATCGTATTTGCGTCCATGATTAAAAAAGACAATGTGGTCGGTATGCAGTTTCACCCGGAAAAAAGCCAAGAGGTCGGGTTGAGGCTTTTGAGGAATTTTATCGAGCGATGCTAATTATTCCTGCCATCGACATCATGGCCGGAAAGGTTGTCCGGCTCAGACAAGGGGATTTTGGCAACGTTGCGGCCTATGGGTTGTCGCCATTGGCGTTCGCGGAAAAGTGGCAATCCGAAGGAGCGACGATGATCCACGTGGTGGATTTGGATGGCGCCAAAGCCGGGGAGCCGAAAAATTTTGATGTGGTCAAAGAAATCATCAAGCGCGTGCGGCTCAAGATTGAAGTCGGAGGTGGCATCCGCAGCACGGAGGCGATCAGAAAATATCTGGAAGTCGGGGTTGACCGTGTGGTATTGAGCACCCGGATCATGGATGACGATGCATTTCTTCTGAGCCGTAAAATTGAGCCATACTTGAGCAGAGTGGTGGTCAGTATTGATGTTAAAGATATTAAGAACATTGAAGACGTTGAAATTGTCGACAATATAAAAGGAGATCCCTCTGAGATTCGCAATACTTTGTCAGTGCTTAGCGCAACAGCAGGATGGGCCGAAGAGGGGGATAGATTGATTGATCTACCAAAAGTTATCCAACGCTTGGTTAAGGCCGGCGTTGGTTACCTTAATTTTTCGGATATCGCCAGAGATGGCATGTTGAAAGGTCTCGATATTCCTAAGATTTTAACTTTTATAAAGTTTGTCAATAGAATCACACAGGGGAAACTTTTTTTGACGTACGCCGGTGGAGTTTCCTCTCTGGAAGATATCCTAGCTTTGAAATCCATTGAAAAAGAAGGGTTGGGCGCCGCGGTGGTGGGCCGGGCCCTGTATGAGAATAAATTCACGTTGAAGGATGCGATTCAAGCGGCCGGGAATTCGGCGGCCTAAATTATCTTTATGTTGACCAAGCGCATTATTCCCTGTCTGGATGTTAAAGATGGCCGTGTGGTCAAAGGCGTGAGATTTTTTTCCCTGCGCGATGCCGGCGATCCCGTAGAGGTGGCCAAGGCTTACGAACAGCAAAAGGCCGATGAGCTCGTTTTTTTAGACATCACCGCAAGTTATGAAGGTCGGCAAACCATGGTGCATATTGTCCGTCGTGTTGCTGAAAGGATTTTTATGCCATTTACCGTTGGCGGAGGCATCCGGGGACTGGAAGATATCCGTGTCTTATTGAATGCCGGGGCGGACAAGGTTTCCATCAACACAGCTGCGGTTAAAGATCCAGGGCTCATTGGCAGGGCTTCGCAGCGTTTTGGCAGTCAGTGCATTGTGGTGGCCATCGATGCCAAATCAGTCAATAGTCCATGGTCAATAGTCGATAGCAAAAGACAAAAAAAACAAAAACTATCGACGATAGATTATCGACGATCGGCTGGAAAATGGGAGGTTTACATCAACGGGGGAAGGACACCGACGGGCATGGATGCGGTTGCCTGGGCCAGGAAAGCCCAGCGTCTCGGGGCAGGTGAGATTCTTTTGACCAGTATGGATTTTGACGGCACCAAAGACGGCTATGATGTGCGTTTAACAAAAACAATTTCTCAAGAGCTCCGTATCCCTGTGATTGCCTCAGGAGGGGCGGGTACAAAAAAACACTTCTTGGACATTTTGACCAAGGGGGAGGCAGATGCTGCTTTGGCGGCATCGATCTTCCATTACGGGGAATACAGCGTGGCCGACATC
>JAZDLY010000123.1:0-3047 GCA_043801485.1 Candidatus Omnitrophota bacterium
GCTGGCGCCGACATTGATACCGATCAATCGTTCCTTGCCCACCCAATACCCTTTTAAAAAATCCTGAGCAAACCGCTCATCCTCTGCCGAAGGCCACAGCTCTAGAGTTTCTCCCTGATAAGAAATACCCAGCATCTTCAAAACCTGGAATTGATGCTCCACCGGAGACAACGGCTCTTTTGCATCTTTAATCCGGTGATTCAATAAAAAACCGAGCTTTCCGTTATCGTAGCCGTATCGCTGGGGGCTGTACGTCAGGTAACCCAAAAGATGGCTCTTGCGGTTATTCTGAAAATCAATCACCATGTCGAATCTGCGCCGCAGAAGCTTTTTGGCGAGCCTGATCATCCCCCGTAGGCCGCGGTCTTTATCCTCTAAATCGCAAACCAGGAGCTCATCAATAGCGGGACACCGCTGGAAGACATCTTTGGCTTGTTTGCCTACCAGACATACAACGTGCGCCGTCGGAAATTTTTTCTTGATGGCCTTAAACGATGGGGTCGCCAAAACCGCATCTCCCACAGCGCTGATTTTAATGACGAGAATTCTGGGATGCGCCAGGGCGTCGCTGTATACGGCCAAGGTATCCTGTGCCATTTTAGTCAGGCTGAATTTTTCCTCCACCTTGCGCCGGCCGGCCTGGGCCAACTGCCGCGCCAGAGACGGATCTTTTAAAATTTTCGATATGGCATCTGCCAGGCCTTCGTGGTCTTTTGGAAAAACCAAAAGACCGTCCTGGCCGTCGTCGATGATCTCCGTGACTCCGCCAACCCTGGTCGCAACAACCGGGACACCGCTGGCCTGTGCCTCCACAATCACCCGGCCGAATGCTTCTTCGGCAATAGAGGGCATCACCAGACAATCCAGCTGTCGCAGAACCTGCGGGATATCGCGTCGGTTGCCCAAAAATTTGACGGCATGCGACAGGCCGAGCCGACGCGTCCAAACCTCAAGTTCTTCTTTATAGTGATCCTTGCCCGGCGAAACACCCCCGATCAACCAGGCGTTGACATAAGGCATGGATCTCAAGATGCGGGACATGGCTTTTAAAAAATAGAGTTGCCCTTTGATCGGCGTGATGCGGCCGATGACACCAACCGTGAATTGCGTTTTGGCCTTTTCCTTTGGCAGCTGAAAACTGTATCTTTCCAGATCAACGCTGCGGGGGATCAAACGAATGTTTTCCAGAGGGACGCCGAAATCCTCCATCATATGCTTGCCAATGACCGTACTGGGAACAATGGTGTATTTGCCCCAACCCATCATGTAACTAAAAAGGTGGCGGCTATAATGGCCATGGGCGGTTGTGATGAACGTGGCGCGTGTTTGACGACAGGCCATGAAACCAACCCAGGCAGGCACGCGAGAACGCGCGTGGACGATCTGAATATTTTCCAGACGGATAATATCAGCCAGTTGTCGCGCGGCCTTCACCATGACCGGAAAAGCCTTGCTGTGCAACGGAAGTTTATAGTGTTTGACGCCATGGGCCTCCAGCTCCGCCACGAGCTCGCCGCCGGCAGAAACAACAATGCACCGATGGCCTTTTTTGACGAGAACCTTAGCCAGGTCCACGGTCCCTGTTTCTACCCCACCGACATTCAACTGAGGAAGAGCCTGAAGAATATTCATAGCATCTGTTTGAGACGTTCGCGCAACGGCGCGGCGGCATCAAAGCCCGCATGCGCAGGGGCTTGGGACAGAACCTCAGCGATTGACGCGGCGAGTTTTTCGGCAGAAGCCAAAACAATCAATTTTTTTTCGGCCAGGTCCTGTAAAAATCTTCTGACTTTATTGTCTTTTCTCAAAACGACAGGTTCAAACACCACCACAGGTTTTCCCGAGGCCACAGCCTCCGAAACCATAGAAATGCTCTCCCCGCTGACAACGATAACGTCGCTGACATAACACATTCCGCCGACAGTCCCTGCTGGATTGTCCTTCTGGGCATCGACCAAAAGGCGACATTGAGGATGACGAACCAATCGAGAACTAAAAATACGGGTCACCTCCTGCGGGGTCCGCCGGGACGTGGTCAAAAACAAAACACCGCCGGAATCATGCAGTGCCTGATCGAATTGGTCGCTCAATAAAGACGCGAGGTCAACGGTCCAGGCATAATTCTTGGAGGCCCCGCCAACCAAAACGCCTATTTTCGGCGAACGCGAGTTCTCCAGAACCCGCAAGCCAGGCCGCGCCAGAACAAGTTGCTCAAAATCTTTTTTTAAGGAAGCAGCTGAAATTCCGGTCAAAGAACCCGGGACGACGCAGATGTTTTTGCGCTGCGGCGGACGGTCGTGTGCCGGCATCACCACAAGGTCAAATCTTGACAAAGGCAAAATGCCGGGCCGCATCAAAACAATGCTTTGAGCGTTGTTTTGGCTGGTCATCGCCAGATTGACGCTGGCTAAAGATGACCCTGCGGAGACAATAAGGTCAAAACCGCCTGCCGTAAGCTTGCGGATGGTCTGAGGATCCAGACAAAACCGAAGAAACCCTTGCACGGCTTGCGCACCGAACAATGTTGCGACCACGGCCAACAGCCCCTCCTGCCCCTTGTGCTTGAAGATAACTTCAACCTTCTCCTGCCGGACGGTAAAGCCCAGACCAGAGATTATTTCGGCGCAGGCCAAAGACTGCTTGACGTGCCCGGGCTTGCCGTCACTTAAAATCAAAATATTTTTTTGCGGCGAATGTTTCCAGCGCCGATAAAACCAAAGGTACTCCTCGGGATATTGGGCCACCCAGCCCTCCAAAACTTTGCTCATTGCCGTTAAGTTAACATAAAGGTCTTCATTGGCGTCCCCGGTGCGCACAAGATCTACAGGCTGAAAGATCATTTCGTGATCCAATTCGCTCAAGCGATGCATAAAAGCGAGAATGATTTTTGCGTTTAGTTTCTTTGCCATTTTAACGCTACTGGTGGGTGTCATGGCCAGTTTTCCGAAAAATGGAATGGGGAGGCCGTCTCTGCCGCCGTGATCGGCCACGGTGCCTAGCATATTCCCGGAACTCAGGTGCTCAACCATTTTTTTGAGTTCATGCAC
>JAZDLY010000153.1:0-8849 GCA_043801485.1 Candidatus Omnitrophota bacterium
ATTGTTCAAGCCAAGCTCTTTGGCACGTTCTTCGATCCTGGCCTTAAGGATGTCTTTGAGTTCTTGGGGCATCCACACCAGTCTGGGAAGGCCGCCTTCGGCGGAAATAAACTTACGGCTTGTGATGTAGAGCTTGCCCACGCCCATAAACCCCGGAGTCTGAACGCCTCCGCCGACGGATCCGGCCATTTGCGTGAAGGTCATGCCCAAAGGTGTCGAGCCTGCGAAATCGCGGTTGACGACCATGACCCCATTGACCTCCGGAACCAGGGCCACAATGCATTCAAAACATCCGCAGCTGGATTGCGGCGAGGTGAGAATTGAATACATGCTGACCTCGGTTATCGTCCTGTTGGACTTCTCAAAAATGAATTCGTTAATGTTTTTCCACTGCCCCAGGGCCTCCTCCAGACACGCCCCCTTTTGGATCGGCTGGTTACCTCCCGACGGCGTGATTTCAAAGGCCGCCTTGGCATCGAGCCACGAATAAGCCCCACACAGTCCCAGGCGCTCGGGTGTGATGATGCAGATGTGGTTGGGCGCAAACGACTGACACAAAGCGCAGCTATAGAACGTGTCCACCTTTTCGTCGGTCATGTCCTTCAGGCGCGCGTCGCGGGCGTCGAACGTTTTGGCTGCCTCGGCGATGTGCTTCTGCACGTCTTCTTCCTTGGTCAAAATGGTCACCTGAACTTTATCGACGATGGCGCCGAAATCACGGTGAAGCATGGCGTGCAAGATCGTGCCGAAATGTTTCAAACGCAAGCCCTTCTCATAAGCCTCTTTGGAAATGCGAATCCAGTTCATGTCGCGCTGGCCCATGTGCATGACCCCTTGAGCTTCGTTGATGTAGCGATGGATCTGACGCTCCAGGATAGGCTCAAAGTCTTTATTGAAATTGCGCGCCGCCACTTCAACCAGAATCCCCAGCGGCATGGCCCTGGTTATGGCCTGGTCGATGTCCGGACCCACGAGTTCAATCTTACCATCCTGGATTTTGTCCATCGTCCGCGAAATCAAAAATTCGAAGGCCGTTGAGTATTTGCCGCCGAACTCGATTTTTAAGTTTTCTTTGCGCACTCGCTCGCCTTCAAACGCCGGACCGTAGAGGACCGGGATAGGCAAATGCGACACCTTGATCTTAATCCCTCGCGTCTCCACACAGCGGCTGACAATCTTCTCATAATCTTTTTCCGTCACCAGCGCTTCGAATTTAGTTGTTTCGATTTTACCGACCTGCGGGGCATCCTGGTCCGTCACAATCGGAAATCCAAGATTCAAGACGCCGACCCCGGTCGTGGCGATCAATTCGTCGAGTTTGCCCAAGACCAAAAGCACAACAGGCACGCGCTCCTGCGCATATTGCAGCACTTCCTTCCACTGACCCCCCTTGCATCCGCCGAAGGTCAACGCAGCCCGGATGGCAAAGTTGACGGTGAAGATCCCGGAAAGCTCGTCCGGCCCCATCGGAACAATATAGTTGTCCAGCCCCATCTCAACATTTCCTTCAATCAACTGATCACGGACGCTCTTCTCGCCTTTGTTGCCGACTAGAAGACAAACAATATTTTTTTCCTGAAAACCGCGGATGATCTTGACCGCAGAGGCCGTGTCTTTGGCCTTTCCGATCACGACCGCAATACCGGCAATGCGGCCGTCGACCAGCTGAACCCCAAGCGAACGCAAAACCGTGTCCGGCACAAACCCTAAATAACCTTCATGGGATTCATTGGCAAGGGCTGCCAGAAATTCTTCGACCAAAAGCGTGGCCAAACCCTGGCTCAAAAGCCCGCCGACATGGGGAATGCTCAAACCGTTGGATAGCGGCTCTTTATTCAAAAGCCTTTTGGCATCACTCAAGATCTGGCGGCCACCTTTGAGATCTTTGATTTCCAGGCCCGTCAACGCATACGCCAGAGGCAGATAAAAAGCCGTATTTTCAAAACCAAGTCTGGCGGATTCCCCTTTGGCGCTGATGGCCGAATCCAAAGACGATTCCGCAAGCTCAATAAGCTTCTGGGTCATCTCCGGGATAATTTTTGCTAGATCTGACATAAGATTCCTCCAAGCATTTGGCCTTCTTTTTGGGCATATTCCCAACCGAATGTTTTCATTTGATCCCCAACCTCGCTGACATCGCCGACGGCAAAAATACACGGGATGTTTGTCCGCATCTGAGCGTCGACCAAAATACCTTTATTGGTCTTGACATCTGTATCGCGCAGAAAATCGATGTTCGGCTCCCGGGGACTGGTAAAAATAATCAGTGAGGCGCCGATGACTTTCTGGTTTGCCAGACGAACAGCCCTGGCCTCGCCTTCTCCCAAGATTTCCACAATGGGGTTGTCGTTGACGACATCCACCCCTTCGACGGCTTCTTCAAGCACCCCGAAATATTTAACCTCGATTTTTCTGGCCGAGATAAACTGCGCCAAAACCGCAGCCAGAGGATCTCTACCGACGATAACGACCGTGTGCGCGATGGGCAGATTCTCAAGGATAAATTTTACGTCTTTGAGGCTGCTAAACCCCACAACGCCTTCTTTTTGGGTCCCTTTCATGGAGGGGAACTTAACAGAGGTTCCGCTGGCAATGACGAGTTCATCAAACTCAATTGAGGTTTTATCCTTGCAGTGGACCACTCTTTTTTTCGTCGAAAGATCCACAACTTCTTTTTCCAGCAGCAATTCGATATTGTTGTTCTTGTAAAAATCCTGGGTCCGCAAATACAGGTCTTTCTCTTTAATCTTGCCTTCCAGATAACCCAAAAGCTTCGGCCGCTCGTAGGCCGCAAAGGACTCATCGGTCAAGATCGTCAGGCGGCTTTCTTTATCGTGCTGACGAATGGCCTCTGCCGCCGCAATCCCTGCTGCCGAATTCCCTATAATGACTATTTTTTTCATATTCACCCAAAGTTAATGATACAAAAGGGACAGACCCTTTTGTATCATTAACTGCTAATAAATGGCATCCAGGATCTGCGGCACCAGGCTGTCCCAGCCAATGGGCATGATGTGAATTCCCTGGCTCAAAGGCTTTAATTCCTGGATCAGGCGCACGCTAATCTCAACACATTTTTTCTTTTTGTCCTGCGTCTGGCGCATTTCTTCGACGAGAGATTCCGGCACCTGAACACCAGCCACGTGTTCATTCATGTACATTGCCATTTTGTCCGACTTCAAAAGCACAATCCCGGCAAAAATTTTCGTTTTAAGATGTTTGGCGGCTGCCAGAAATTTTTCAAACAAACCAACATCATAAACAGCCTGCGTCTGGAAAAACTCAGCGCCGGCCTCAAGCTTTTTTTCCATCTTGATGATTTCCGGCTCCAGGGGATCTGCGCCGGGATTAACCACAGCCCCCATGCAGAATTTAGGTGCCTCGCCGACAAGTTTATTGCCGTTCATATCAACGCCAGACTCCAGGCCCCGGATCGCCGAAATCAACTGGACCGCATCCAGGTCAAACACAGGCTTAGCCTGGGGGTGGTCGCCGAGCGCCGGGTGATCGCCGGTCAAAGCCAGCACATTAGAAATCCCCATGGCCGCGGCCGAAAGCAGATCTGCCTGCAGTCCCAGCCGGTTCCGGTCGCGGCACGTCAGCTGAAAAATGGGCTCAAATCCTCGTTGTTTCAAAAGAATCGACGCTGCCAGAGACCCCATGCGCATGACCGAGCTCTGCAAATCAGTAACATTGATCGCATCCACCCTGCCTTTGATAGGCTCAAGATCCTGAAGGATCTTTTCCAGGGAAATGCCTTTGGGCGGGCCGATTTCGGAGGTCAGAATAAATTTTCCGGCTTGTATCTTTTCTTTAAACGTCATCAATCTCTCTTCTTATGACGGTTACCTTGTCTTCGTTTCTCGCAGGACCGCTCGACTTTCCCCTGCGAGGAAAGTCTTCGCTTGAGTTTCTTGGCAAAAATCGCCAAGGACTGTAAGGAAGAAAACCTTAAGTTCAGTTACGGCCTCGCTCCCCCGCCTTCGGCGGGGTCCATGCCCGTCCCGCTAACGCAGGACAGGCTTCGGCCTGCAAACATCCTGCCCGAAACAAATCCAAGTCAACCGTTATATACCAACTAGAATAATTGTTGTCATTGCTGCTGCTTTGCAGCTTCCACGAGGTTGCGCATAAGCATGGTCACGGTCAGAGGCCCTACGCCACCGGGCACAGGTGTGATAAAGGCCGCGCGCTTTTCGGCTGGTTCGAATTCCACGTCGCCTACGATCTTATCAGCAACACGGTTGATGCCAACGTCAATGACCACAGCACCCTCTTTGACCCACTCGCCCTTGATGAGGCCCGCCTTTCCGACCGCAACGATCAGGACTTCGGCTTTCTTAACGTGCTCTTCGAGCTTTCCTGCCTTGGAAGTTGCGATGTGACAGACGGTCACGGTGGCAAATTTTTCAAGGAGCAGAAGTGCCAAGGGTTTGCCGACGATCTCGCTGTGCCCGACTACTACAACTTCTTTGCCGTAAAGGTCTATCCCGGATGCCTTCAATAATTCCATGACCGCTGCCGGCGTACAGGGAATAAGTTTTGCCGTGCCGAAAAGGATCTTTCCGATGTTGGCCGGGTGCATGCCCTCGATGTCTTTTTCGCAAGCAATGAACTGACTGATTTTTTTGTAATCCATATGCTGCGGCAAAGGCATCTGGACGATCATGCCATGCACGCCCTTGTCGGCATTTAATTTTTCGATAAACGCAATCAGGTCTTTTTCAACAATGCCCTGCTCCAATTTGTGAAATTGGTATTCGATGCCAAGAGACTCGGCGGTTTTTCTCTGCGATTTGGCATAAGCCTCAGCACCTGCGTTTTCACCGACCTGAATGCTGGCCAGGACCGGCTTGACCGAGAGCACGCCGGCCGCCTGCC
Organism: Candidatus Omnitrophota bacterium; assembly: GCA_043801485.1. GTDB lineage: Bacteria > Omnitrophota > Gorgyraeia > Velamenicoccales > Velamenicoccaceae > JAZDLY01. The sequence goes on from JAZDLY010000153.1 coordinate 4,882, forward strand.
TGATCTCTTCCTTAATCTTTTCTGCCAGAGGCTTACCCTCTAATAATTTTGCCAACTTGGACCTCCGTTTTAGAGCGTATTTTCTTGACCAATTTCTTTTTGGTCTCCAGTTCTTTATGCACCGACTGTGTCAGTTTTTTATCCGCCAGCAAACTCAGGTTGATCTCCACATTGAAATAGGCCGCCGCAAAAGCCGATTCCAGAAGAACGGCAGCCACGGCCACGTCGCTTATTAAATTCGCGTTGCCTTTTTTAACAAGCGGCAGGCATAATTTGGACGCCTGCGCGCAGAGCCGACAGACCAACAAAGGAACGTCTAAGGCCTGGCGAAGATTTTTGCTTTGATAGGCAGTGACATCCAAATCCACCAGATTCAAAAATTCCTGTCTCAACTTTTCGGATTCCGCCAAAATACCCTGTAGTTCTTTTTCATGGACGGCGTATTTTGGCTTGCCCAGGGTAAAATTCACCACCATACTGATCAAAGCAGCGCCGAGACTGGCGCTCAGCGCTGCCGCAGACCCTCCTCCGGGCGCCGGCAGCTTTGCCGCCAAGTCATTGGCGTATTTTTCCAAACTGCTGTCTTTGTATTTCAGAAGGCCCTCGCTAGATGATGCCCTTCACGACGCCGCGAGCGTCAACATCAATTTTTTCACCGCGCGGTGTTGCCGGCAGTCCCGGCATGGTCGAGATGCAACACGCCAAAGCCAGAATAAAACCCGCTCCGGCCGCCACCCGGATTTCACGGATCGGAAGCACAAAATCTTTTGGGCACCCGCGCAATTTCTCATCATGGGAAATCGAAAATTGTGTTTTTGCAATACAAACAGGCAGCGGCCCGAATCCGCGTCCTTGAGCTGCACTCATGACCTCTTCGGCTGGCTTAGAAAATTCCACGGAGCGCGCCCCATAAATTTTTTTGGCTATTGTCTCTATTTTTTCACGAATGGAAGATTGCTCATTATAAAGGAATTTAAGTTTCGCTTTGCCGGAATTCGTATGATCGCAAACAGCCTTGGCCAGCTGCAGAGCCCCCTGGGAGCCATTGCGCCAGGCCGTGGTCTCCACACTCGCTACAGCGCCGAAATCCAGCGCCTTTTTCTTCACAAACTCAATCTCGCCGGCTGTGTCCGTTGTAAAAACATTGAGGGCAACAATAACAGGCACGCCGAAGGCGGCGATATTTTCGATTTGTTTCTTTAAGTGTTCGATGCCCTGATCCAGGGCCTGCGGGTCCTCCCTCAACAAAGCCGCATTGATTTTGTTAAAAGAAAGAGCCGGAAATTTTTCACTCTGCGCCTTCAAGCCCCTGATCGAACACACAAGAACACAGGCATCCGGGCTCAAGGTGCTGTAACGGCACTTGATGTCGAAAAATTTTTCAGCGCCGCTCTCGGCGCCAAAACCGCTTTCGGTCACGACGTAATCGCAAAGACCCAGCGCGATCCGGTCAGCGATAATCGAACTCGAACCAATGGAAATATTCCCGAACGGTCCGGCATGGACTAAACATGGAGTGCCTTCGCTGGTCTGCACCAGATTCGGCTTTACGGCATCTTTCAAGAGCGCGGCCATCAGGCCATCGCCTTTGAGGTCTTTGGCCCGGATAAATTCTCCTGACAAGGACCTGGCCACAACCATGTGGCTCAAACGCCGGCGCAAATCCTGCGCATCACGGCACAGCGCCAAAATAGACATGACTTCAGAGGCCGCGGTGATATCAAACCCCGTCTCCATATCGAGCGTCTGATCGCCGGATTTTAATTGATAACGGATCGAACGCAATCCGCGGTCGCTGGTGTCAATGCAGCGTCGCACAGAGATGCTGCGGGGATCAATCTTGAGGGCATTGCCGTGAAAAACGGAATTCTCTGTCAAGGCAACCAGAATATTATTGGCCATGCCCACCGCGTGCATGTCGCCGGTAAAATGCAAATTCGTATCCGCAGCAGGCTCAACCGAACTCATCCCCCCGCCCGTGGCCAGGCCTTTGGCGCCAAACAAAGGCCCACAAGATGCCTGGCGAAGCGTGCAGGCTGTTTTTTTCTTCAAGCGGTTCAAGGCCATGGACAAACCAATGGTCGTCACCGTCTTGCCTTCGCCCAATGCCGTCGGGCAAATGGCGCTGACCAAAATATAGCGCGAACGCGGCTGATCCTTCAGGCGTCCCAGGATCGAAAGATTGATCTTGGCCTTGTGCGGACCACAGGCTTCCAATTCGCCGGCGCGCACACCCAGGGCACGGGCCACCACACTTATGTTTTTGAGCTTTGGAGTCATAACCTTAAAAGGAGTAACGGCTGCACAACGGAAATGCATCTTTCAGCAGACGGATATCTTCTCTGTCCTGGTCAAAGATAACAGACACGATATCAAAGCGCGCCTTCTGTTCCAGGAGTCTGCGTTGTTTTAAAAAACTGACTGCCATCGTGGAAAGCCGCCGTTGTTTGCGACCATCCACAGAGGCCAAGACCTCTTGGTGCTCTCTGAGGCCCCGGCGCGAGCGAACCTCCACAAAACAAATCACATCTTTGTCCTTGGCCACGATGTCAATCTCACCAAGCTTGTTTTTGAAATTCTGCTCTAAAATTCTGTAGCCGTGTTGCCGTAGATGGCGCGCGGCCCGGCCTTCGGCCCTTCTGCCGATATCGATTTTGGTCCTCATCTAAACATCCCTGGCACCACAAAAAGAACGGCGATGGATGGGCGAGATTCCCAACCGCGCGATGTTTTCCCGATGGACCTTTGTGCCGTAACCTTTGTGAATCGCAAAACCGTACTGGGGATAAACACGATCATAGACCGCCATGATCCTGTCCCGGACGACCTTGGCCACAATGGAAGCAGCCGCGATGGAAAGACTCTTGCCGTCGCCACCAATGATTTCTTTGTATTCAAAGGGCGCGTTCAAACGCAGGGTCCCGTCTAAAAGAAAAAATGTATTTTTGGGCCGGGCGCGGGGTTTGCGGATGCGCTCCAGCAAAGTGTTGATCGCGCGATCCACGGCCAGGTTTGTCGCCCTGGCAATGTTGAGCTCATCAATCGCCCCTTCGTTGATCACCCCAACGCCCCAAAACGCTTTTTGAGTAATTTCTTCAAAGGCCGTGGCACGCTGGCCGGCTTTAAGTTTTTTGGAATCGTCGATGCGGGCCTTGAACTTGTGGGTTTTTAAAAAAACAGCCGCTGCAACAACAGGCCCGGCCAGCGGACCGCGGCCTGCCTCATCCACACCCACCACGATCGCGTATCCTTTTTTTCTTGCTCTTCGTTCGTGATAAAGCACGTCGGACTCCCGCCGCTCTTAGCAAGCGCTTAGGCCTTGGCAGTTTTGTCTTCTTCGATTTTGGCCGCTTTGCCGGTCCGGTTGCGCAAATAGTAAAGTTTGGCCCGTTTGACTTTTCCTTTTCTCAACACTTCGATGCTCTCGATGCTCGGGGAATGGACGGGAAAAGTCCTCTCCACGCCTTCGCCGTAGGAAACCTTGCGAACGGTAAACGACGAAGAAATCCCGATACCGCGTTTCTCGATCACCGTTCCCTCAAAGGGATGGAGCCTGATCTTATCGGCCTCCGGAATTTTAACAAGGACCTTGACCGTGTCGCCCACGCCGAAACCAGGCATGTCTTTCTTCAACAGCAACCCTTCAACCAATTTGATTTTGTCCATTTTTTCCTCCTTAGATAAACAAATGACTTACCTTAAGCATTCCCCGCACCAATTTTGCATAACGCTGGTGCAAGGACTCATTCGGACTTATAAGTTATGTCACTTTGTTCCATAACTTATGTCCTCCTGTAGCCCTCGGACTGATCTTGCAGAACGCTGGTGCAAGGACTCATTCGGACTTATAAGTTATGTCACTTTGTTCCATAACTTATGTCCTCATGTAGCCCTCGCACTGATCTTGTAGAACGCTGGTGCAAGGACTCATTCGGACACATAAGTTATGTCACTCTGTTCCATAACTT
>JAZDLY010000020.1:0-3731 GCA_043801485.1 Candidatus Omnitrophota bacterium
TTGCAGCAATTTTCTGATGCGCATGAATTCCGCGCAACACCCTGAATGCCGCCGGATATCGCGCTTGATGTGTTCGGTGGCGCGCAGGTCTTCGGCCAATCGCGAGCGCATGTGAGAAAGTCTTATTTTTGGCAAAACCGCTTCCGGAAACGGCAGATCTACCTTTTTTCTCGAAATAACCGCGCAATAAGCAACGTTCCCGACGGTAAAAATGGTCTTGAGGATAAATTCCCCGGCGACATTCCTGACTTCTTTTGCCGGGATAAGATAAAGGCAGACATGGATCCCTTTTTGCTCCAGGTGCGCAACGGTCCCCGGGTCAAAATCCCCCCATGGCTCCCATTCGCTGATACGATTTTGCAAAAACCGGGAATATTCCTGCAATTGATCGAGCCTTTTGTGGGAATCAATGACGTGTTTGGCCAAAAGCGGCCAATCGCTCAAAGCATGCGCGTGGTTGGGCGGGGCGACAAAATCACAAAATTCCTCTTCGGACAAAATCGAAAGCGTTGCGTCGATCGTATTCAGATCATCGCGGATGGCGCTGACATCCTTGCCCTGAGGCATCTGCTGGTGCTCCACATGCAGCACGCCCAGGGAACGCATGGCCTCCACAGTTGCTGTTGCGTCTTTGGCCTGCGTGATCACCGCGACTTTTTTCATGGGAATAATCATGCCGCGACTCCTGCCAATTCCGTTTCTTCGATTTTCTTTTTTGCGATCTTGCTGCGGCCGACGGCATTAGCCATCTGGTCGCCCAAATAGATTTTGATCAGACGAATGACCTCTTCGGCCTCGGGAATCTTGACTTTCTCAAACAAATTGACGCGCTGGGTTGTGATGCGCAATTCCTGGCGCAAAACAGCCGCCCCCTCCTCCAGGACGCCTATTTCCCGACGCAGGCTCACGAGGTTTCGCAGGGCTTCAAGCCCCGCATCGACCCACAGCGGCATGGTGAATAAATCATATTCTGCAGCCGGAAAATCCGCGCGCTCAAAAACAGGCACATCAACGCCGGCCACGTTTCTGGTAGTCGTGACAACGCTCTTGGGCTTGACCCATTGCCAGACACGGACCCGCGGCTCTGCCAACAATCCCAGCCAGGCGTCCATGGACCTTCGCTTGGTTTCTTCCTGCTGGCGCTTTTCGCCAAGCAAGACCTGCTGACGCAAGATCTCAATCTGCAATTGCTGCTTTTTCAACTGCAGCGTCGGTAAAAAGCGCTCGTATTGCCTGAGGGCATCGCGCTGCCGTTTGAGTTCGCCTTTAGTGAGTTTTATTTTCGCCATGTTTCTTCTATTGACTATTGACTCTCGACTGATTGGGCCAGAATTTCTCGATCATCGACTTCCTGATCCCTGTTTCTTCGGGCGTGAAACACTCGGCCATGATTTCCCAGCCGCGCTCCAGGGCGCGCTCCAGAGGAATGTTGACCTCCAAGGACATCATCTCTTTTTCAAAGAGGCTGCCGTATTTCAAAAGCTTGTTGTCCCAGGCGCTCATCTGGAAACCCATGGCCAGCTTTTCTTTGGTTTCACGGTAACTGGCAAACAGCTGGATCATCATGTCCATGACGGTCCTGTGGTCTTCGCGCGTCCGGCCGTTAACCTGTTGCTTAAGACGAGACAGCGACCCAAAAGGCTCGATGACGCCGCCCTTCAAGTAAAACTGCCCTTCGGTGATGTAGCCGGTGTTGTCCGGCACGGGATGCGTGACGTCGTCGCCGGGCATGGTCGTTGCCGCCAAAATGGTGATGGAACCTGCGGTGTCAAAATCCACGGCCTTTTCGTAGCGCGCCGCCAGCTGGCTGTAGAGATCCCCCGGGTAGCCGCGGTTGGACGGAATTTGCTCCATGGTGATCGACACCTCTTTGAGCGCGTCGCTGAAATTCGTCATGTCTGTCAAAAGTACCAGGACCGTTTTGCCCTCCAGGGCAAACTGCTCAGCCACAGCCAGACCGATGTCCGGCACAAGCAAGCATTCCACAACCGGATCTGCGGCGGTGTGGATAAAAAAGATGGAACGCTGCAGGGCGCCGTGCTTTTCGAGCGTATCCCTGAAGAAAAGGTAATCATCGTGCTTGAGGCCCATGCCGCCCAGAATAATGATATCTACCTCAGCCTGAATGGCGATGCGCGCCAGGAGATCATTGTAAGGCTCTCCGGCAATGGAGAAAATCGGCAATTTCTGGGAAACGACCAGCGAATTAAAGACATCGATCATCGGAATGCCGGTGCGAATCATTTTATTGGGCACGATGCGCTTGACGGGATTGACCGGTGGTCCGCCGATATCCACGAGGTGGTCGGACAAAGACGGTCCTGCATCCAAAGGCGCGCCGCTTCCGTTGAAGACCCGTCCCAGGAGGTCTGCGCCGCTTGCCACGCGCATCGCATGGCCCAGAAAACGCACCTTGTCCTCCGTGGAAATCCCTCTACTTCCGGCAAAAACCTGCAAGGACACGCGTGTTTTATCAATACGGATGGCTTGGGCGAGTGAGCTGCCGCGCCGTGTGGCAACCTCTGCGATATCCAAGTAGCCTACGCCTTCGGCTTCAACGGTGATAACGTCTCCGGAGATCTGAACAATATTGGTATAGACTTTATTCATGTTGGCCCTCGTCGGCAACAGCGTGTTTTTCTTTCAAAAGGGTCGCGATCTCGGCCTCAATGGATTTGAACTCCGCGGAGTCCCAAGCGGCCGAATTCCACCCTTTGAACAACTGTCTTAAGGTCTGAAAAAATTTCAAAGCCTTCTCTTTATCTTCCAGGCGGAATTCACCTTTGAGAACATTGCGGTCAATATAATCAAAAATGTATTTCTGGCGTTCGGCGGTCGTTGCCTCATCAACTTTATCAAAGGCATTCTGCTGCAAATACACAAAATCGAAGAATTCGCCTTTGAGATAATCCATATAGTCTTTCAAGGACGTGCCCTCTTCGCCGATGACCTTCATCATCTGGGCCACGTCGTTGGCGCGCCGCAGGATTTGGTGCGCGGCCTGGAGCTGTGTCGAGTCGATAAAACTGGAATATTTGCTCCAACTGATCAATGGATCGATGGACGGATACCGCCGGGCGTCCGATCGCTGCCGCGAGAGACCGTGGAAGGCGCCGACAACTTTAAGAGTGGCCTGCGTCACCGGCTCTTCGAAATTCCCTCCGGCAGGACTCACGGTACCGCCGATAGTCACAGACCCCAGAGTTCCGTCGTGCAAACGCACAAGGCCGGCCCTCTCATAAAAAGACGCGATGCGCGATTCCAGGTATGCCGGAAACGCCTCCTCGCCGGGAATTTCTTCAAGGCGGCCGGACATCTCGCGCATGGCCTGCGCCCAGCGCGACGTGGAATCTGCCAGGAGCAACACATTCAAACCCATCTGGCGGTAATATTCGGCAATGGTCACAGCGGTGTAGACGCTCGACTCCCGCGCCGAAACAGGCATGGAACTGGTGTTGCAGATAATGACCGTGCGGTCGCTCAGCGGTTTACCGGTTCTGGGGTCGACGACCTCAGGAAACGTCTTGAGGGTTTCAACGACTTCGCCGGCGCGCTCGCCGCAGGCGGCGATGATGACAATATCGACTTCAGCATGGCGGCTTGTCAATTGCTGCAAAACGGTCTTGCCGGCGCCGAACGGTCCTGGAATGCAATACGTTCCGCCGCGGGCCACGGGAAATAAAGAATCAATCAGCCGCATCTTTGTCACGAGCGGCTCTGTGGGCATGAGT
>JAZDLY010000024.1:0-4118 GCA_043801485.1 Candidatus Omnitrophota bacterium
TTCCAGCATCTGGAAGACAGGCTCAAGAATATCAATCTGCGCAACGAAGCCTCGGTCTTAGAGTCCATGATGCCGATGGTCCGGGAAGTCGATAAACGAGAAGGGTATACCCACGGCCACACCGAGCGCCTTGCCAAAGAGGTGGAGGCTGTGGCCAAGGGGCTTGGTTTATCCCAACGGGAGATCCAGAATGTCGCGCGGGCGGCGTTGTTGTCCAATCTTGGGCTTTTAAAAGTTCCCGAGCAAATCCTGGGCAGCCGTCAACCACTCACCGAAGACCAGCGCCGTCTGATTCGCGAACACCCGTTGCGCAGCGTTGAAATTATTCGCGACATCGCGTTTCTCGAACCCGTGACGCGAGATATTCTTTATCACCACGAGCGCTATGACGGTGCCGGTTACCCCCGCAGGTCTCAAAGGCGAAGATATTCCTATCGGAACGCGCATCATCAGCGTGGCCGAGACCTTTGCGGCATTGACCTGTCCGCGGCCTTACCGCGAACACATCTTTGGCAAAGAAGAAGCGCTGGAGATCATTAAGCAAGAGTCCGGCAAGCAGTTTGATCCTGCTGTTATCAAGCAGTTCCTTTCCCGCATCGCATAATTCCTCTAAAATCTCTCCAAATACCGTTGACATTCCTGAAAGATATGATATATTAAAACAACCTCAAAACGAGTACCTTAAAAGACGCAGAAAACGCTTAATTTGCAGCACGTGAATATTTGGTGGCGCGTTTATACTTTCGCGGCCAAAAAAACCGCGGCCTTGAGGCCGCAGATGGATTTGGCCGCTCAAGTATGTCGTTAAAAGGGGAACCTCGTGCTTTAGCACGGGTGGGGCTCCATTTTAAAAAAGGGGGAGGCATGGAGAAAATTTTTGTGAGTTGTTTGGTGGGTGTCGTGAGCATGGCGTTGGTCGGATGCAGCACGACAAGGTCCGGTTCCGGCAGTTCGTTAGAAAATAGAGTCCAGACGTTAGAATCAAGGGTCCAGGCGCTGGAGTCAGACGAAACAGCCTCTTCGGCCGACACGACGATCAGCACGGCAAGGAGCATTTCTTCTTCGAGCGTGACGGTTGAGACCATGTCCAAAAAAGATATCCAGACTGCCTTAAAAAATGCCGGCTATTACGACGGATCCATTGATGGAAAGATCGGGCCGAAATCAAGGACAGCCATTATGGATTTTCAGAAAGACATGGGCTTGAAGATCGACGGGATCACCGGTCGTCAGACCAAAGAAAAACTTCTGAAATATTTGCCATAACCTCCTGCTGGAATATTTATCGTGAACTTCTTCGTGATGATTGCTGCCGTGGTTTTGTGTCTATCGGGCTGCGGTAAGGATGAGCCTATTTCTTCGTCTGGACTGAATGTCGATGTCTTGAGCGTGGCCGAGGCGGATTCTTTGATCGGCAACATTGTCGTTAATGCCGAAGCCGAGCCCCTGGTTGTTCAAAAAGAGAGCATGGTGGATGCGCCGCAGGACTCGCGAAGTTTCCCCGATGCGATCGCCGTCCAGACCGCTTTAAAAAACCTCGGCCTCTACGCCGGCAAGATTGACGGGAAAATCGGGCCGAAGACCAAAGCGGCCGTTCGAGAATTTCAGCGTCAGAATCAACTGGTGGCGGATGGCAAAGTAGGTCCGAAGACTTGGGCTGTGTTAAAAGAGTAAACATGATGCTAAAACCAAAAGGAAAACCGGCGCCAACAAAACATGGGGCCTTGAAGCATTGGGTCGCCGAGAGGGCTTCCTTGTGTCAACCGGATCGTATCGTTTGGATTGACGGATCCGAAGACGAAAAGAAGCGGCTGGAAAATGAAGCGGTGTCCACGGGCGAGATCATTCGTCTGAATGCCGAAAAACTTCCCGGATGTTTTTATCACCGCACGGCGATCAACGATGTCGCGCGCACCGAACACCTGACCTATATCTGCACTTCCAAAAAAGAAGATGCGGGCCCGAACAACAATTGGATGGCGCCGCGCGAAGCTTATCGCAAGGCCGGAACTTACTTCAAGGGTGCGATGAAGGGCCGGACCATGTACGTGATTCCGTTTTCCATGGGCCCGGTGGGTTCGCCGTTCAGCAAAGTCGGGGTGGAACTCACCGATAGCATCTATGTGGTTTTGAATATGCGCATCATGACGCGTATCGGCCAGAAGGTCCTGGATCACCTGGGCCCTGACGGAGAATTTACCAAGTGCCTGCATTCCAAGGCGGACCTGGACATCAACAAGCGCCTGATTCTGCATTTTCCCGAAGACAATGCCATCTGGAGTGTGGGTTCGGGTTACGGCGGCAATGTGCTTTTGGGAAAGAAATGTCTTTCCCTGCGCATCGCCAGTTACCTGGCCCGTCAGGAAGGCTGGCTTGCCGAGCATATGCTCATCATGGGCATTGAGGAACCCAACGGCCATATCGAATACATCGCGGCTGCTTTTCCCAGCGCCTGCGGCAAGACGAATCTGGCCATGTTGATTCCGCCGGAAGGCCTGAAAACTAAAGGCTATAAAATCTGGACTGTCGGGGATGACATTGCCTGGATGCGTATTGATTCCGATGGGGCCCTGTGGGCCATCAATCCGGAATCCGGATTTTTCGGCGTGGCTCCCGGAACAAACAGCAAGACAAATGCCAATGCGATGGTGACGGTCAAGAAAAACACGATTTTTACCAACGTCGCGCTCAAAAAAGATTTTACTGTTTGGTGGGAAGATCATGATGAGCCGCCTCCAGCTGAAGCCCTGGATTGGCAGGGCAAGCCTTGGCGTCCTGGCTTAAAAGATGAAAGGGGCCAGACCATCAAAGGCGCTCACCCCAACAGCCGTTTTACGGCGCCGGCCAGTCAATGTCCGTCCATCACTTTTCGGCTTGAACATCACCATGGCGTGCCGATTTCTGCCGTTGTGTTTGGCGGCCGCCGCGCCCACCTGGCCCCTTTGGTTTACGAGAGTTTTAGCTGGCAGCACGGCGTGTATGTCGGGGCCACCATGGCCTCTGAGCGTACGGCCGCGCAATTCGGCAAAGTTGGAGAAGTCCGACGGGACCCGATGGCCATGCTGCCGTTCTGCGGCTATCATATGGGAGATTACTTCCGGCATTGGTTGGCCATGGGTCCGCGCATGGAAAAACTGCCGAAAATTTTTCATGTCAATTGGTTCCGGACCGATGAAAACGGTAAATTTTTGTGGTCCGGTTACGGGGAAAATTTGCGCGTCCTGGAATGGATCTTGGATCGCTGCAACGCAAAGGCCGATGCGGTCAAGACACCTATCGGCTATATTCCGACACCGGAAAGCCTGGATCTGACGGGCCTGAATTTGGGCAAGGAAACTTTGCTCAAACTTTTGGAGATCGACAAATTCGAATGGTTTCAGGAAATGGAGAGCCAGAAAGAATTTCTAAGCACATTCGGCGACCGCTTGCCCAAAGAAATCTGGCAGGAATGGGAAGAGCAGAACCGCCGACTGCAAGAATAACCAGTCCATAGTCTATGGTCCATAGTCGATAGTCAAACCAAAACAAAAAGCTTTAAAAAATCAAAGCACATACATCAGTGAAACAAGATATTCTTCTCACAACGAATTTCCCGGAGATCAAGCTGCTCAAGCGCGGCAAGGTCAGGGATGTGTATGACCTGGGCGATCAACTTCTGATCGTCGCCACGGACCGTATTTCTTGTTTTGACGTGGTGCTGGGCTGCGGTATTCCCGGCAAGGGCAGAGTGCTGACACAGATTTCTCTGTTTTGGTTTAATTATTTAAAAGACATCTGTCCCAACCATCTGATCACCGCTGACGTCAAAGAATATCCTTCTGAACTCAAGCCCTACCAGGACGTATTGCGGGATCGGTCCATGCTTGTCAAAAAAGCCGAGCCCCTTGCCGTTGAGTGCATTGTGCGCGGTTACCTTTCCGGTTCCGGGTGGAAAGAATACAAAAAAGAGGGTTCGGTGTGCGGCATCAAATTGCCGGCGGGCTTGAGAGAATCCGAAAAATTGCCGCAGTCGATTTTTACGCCGTCCACCAAAGCCGACGTCGGACATGATCTCAACATCAACGAACAGGCCGCTGCCGATCTCGTCGGAAAAAAAGCCTTCCAGGACATCCGAAGCA
>JAZDLY010000125.1:0-2279 GCA_043801485.1 Candidatus Omnitrophota bacterium
ATTCTGGAGGTTAGAAAAGAATTGCGGCAGCACCGGGCGCGTTGCAAGGTGGTGGCCAAAATCGAGAACAGAGAAGGAATCCGGAATATCGAGAAGATCCTCGATGTCAGCGACGGGGTCATGATTGCCCGGGGCGACATGGGCATTTCTGTTCCTTTGGAAGAGGTGCCGATGATCCAGAAGGAGATCATTCGGCGGTGCAATCAAAAGAAAAAATTCGTCATCACAGCCACCCAGATGCTCGAGAGCATGACCGAGCACCGTCTGCCCACCCGGGCGGAAGTGACGGATGTGGCCAACGCGGTTTTAGACGGCACAGACTACGCGATGCTTTCGGCCGAAACTGCTGTGGGCAGCCATCCTGTTGAGGCTGTCAATATGATGAACAAAATCATCCGCTTTACCGAACAATGGCAAAAGCACTCATTCTCACGGGTCTTGTTCTGATCCTTTTGGGATTGCTCTGGCCGTGGTTGGCCAAGATGTCGTTTTTGGGCCGACTGCCCGGCGATATCTTGATTGAGAAAAAGGATTTTACGTTTTATTTTCCCGTCACAACTTCCATTTTAGTCAGCCTGTTTTTATCGCTGGTCATCTGGTTTTTTTCAAGGCACCGATGAACAACTTAAAAAGATGCAAACATTGGGTTTTGGCATGCGGGGTGATGGCGATGTTTTTTATGGCGTCGTCGGTCTGGAGCAAAGAACCTGTGTTTGTCAGGGTTGCAATTTTCAACAACGTGTCCGAAGTCACGCTTTCTGTTTCCGGGTCTTTTGAGATGATTGATTTAGTCAGCGGTAAAGTGCTCTTGCAGGCCAGGAATCTTGCGTCGTCGAGGACAATAGCGACCGCGCGCGGGATCAAGATCAAAAATACCGAATATGCGTCAACAGCCTTGAAGATTAATGCCAAAAAGAAAGCCGGAATCACAATCAACGGCAGGAGGTATCGCGGGGAAGTGGTGTTGTTTAAAACCGGCGAGCGGAAACTTCTCGTGGTCAATATCCTGGATCTTGAGGCTTACGTCAAGGGGGTGCTCAACCACGAAGTGTCGGAAAAGTGGCCCTTGGCCGCGCTCAAGGCCCAGGCCGTGGCCACCCGCACGTATGCGTTGTATCAGTGTCAGGTGATGAAAACCAAAGACTATGATGTGACGGCGGATGTGTCTTCACAGGTTTACGGCGGCCGCAACTCCGAAAAACGCAGAACCAACAGGGCCGTTAATTTCACCTGGGGAGAGATTTTGACCTATCAGGGCAAAGTGTTCCCGACTTATTTTCATGCCACCTGTGGCGGCATGACCGAAGACGCCGGCGAGCTCTGGAAGATTAACATCGTCCCTCTAAAAGGGAGTCGGGTGTGTTCTTATTGTCGGGAATCGCCCCACTTTTTTTGGAAGGCAACGCTTGATCTGAAAACCATTGCGAAAAAACTCCAGGCCGTTGCCGCTTCGAAAGGCAATTTGGTCAATATTTCTGTCGCTGAGCGCAACGCAAGGGGGCGGGTTCGCACACTGGAACTCAAAGATGGCCGGGGTGCCAAAACGCTGATTTCGGCAAAAGAATTCCGGGCGGCGCTAGGCCCGGATGTGATTCGCAGCACAAATTTTACCATTGCCTTTGAAGGCGACCGCATCATTTTTAACGGCAAGGGTTGGGGACACGGTGCCGGGTTGTGTCAATGGGGGGCGCTGGGGATGTCCAAGCAGGGCCATGATTATGAGGAAATTCTTGAATTCTATTATCCCGGCAGCAAGCTGATGAAGATGACATGAACAGGCTTGGCGATTATGATTATGTCCTGCCGCCTGAACTCATTGCCCAATACCCCGCGCCGCACAGAGACGCGTCGCGTCTTTTGGTCTTGGACCGCAAACGCTCAAGCATCGCGCATCGCCAATTTTGCCAGCTCGGAGATTTTTTAAAGAAGGGCGATGTGCTTGTTGTCAACGACACGAAAGTTCTGCCGGCCCGCCTTCTCGGACGGCGTCAGACAGGCGGCAGGGTGGAGATTCTTTTTTTAAAAGCTTTGGATGAAGAGCGGTTTGAGGCTTTGATCAAACCTCTGGGCCGTCTCAAAGAGGGAGAAGATATTTTTCTCGGCCACGGAGTTTCACTTCGTCTCCTGGATGCGAAAAAAAAGATTATTGGTGTCTCCAAAGGCCGGGCCTCTGTTGTGATGAAAAAATTCGGACAGATGCCTTTGCCGCCCTACATCCGCAGAGCGCCGGAGCGGCTGGACCGGCAACGTTATCAGACGGTTTTTGCCTCAAAACCCGG
>JAZDLY010000127.1:0-2278 GCA_043801485.1 Candidatus Omnitrophota bacterium
ACCACCGTGCCGGTCACGGTTTTGCCGTTGGTCTTTAAAAATTCGGCCATCTTCTGGACGTCTTCTTCGCCGCCGGTCTTACACGTTGCCGCGCAATCGCCACAGCCCACGATGAAAATCTTTGATTTGCCGGTCAGCAACTTTAGGATCTCGTCGGGATTTTTTTGTTTGGTGATGATCATAGCTCTCCTTTGGTCTACGAATGGCAACGGGTCCTGCCCCTGCGGCACCCCATTTGTCCTCATGCTTCGGAAAATGGGGTCCCCGCCTCCGGGTCACCCGTTGACAATATCTTACACCATTACAGTGCAGCTATTGTCTTTTTCTCAAATTTTCCAGTCGTTCTTTGATCTTTTTTTCGTAGCCGCTTTCCTGCGGGTCGTAGTATTTTTTCTTCTGGGGCATACCCTGCCTGCCGGCAGGCAGGTACTCCTGTTCAACATAATGCCCGGGAAAGTCGTGGGCGTATTTGTACCCGACGCCGTGACCCAGTTTTTCAGCGCCCTTGTAATGGCTGTCTTTGAGGGCCTCGGGCACATCCTGCACTTTGCCCTCCTTGATATCTTTGAGCGCCCGCTCGATGCCTAAATATGCGGCGTTGGACTTTGGCGCGCAAGCCACATACACCGCCGCCTGGGCCAGCGGGATACGCCCCTCGGGCATACCAATGAATTCCAAAACGCTCCAGGCCGCCTGCGCCACCACGAGCGCCTGCGGGTCGGCGTTGCCGACATCTTCGGAAGCGCAAATGCAGATGCGGCGCGCGATAAAACGCGGATCCTCGCCGGCATAAATCATTTTTGCAAGCCAATACAGCGTCGCATCCGGATCAGAGCCGCGCATGGATTTGATGAACGCCGAAATCGTATCGTAATGTTGGTCCTCGTCGCGGTCATAGCGCACGGCTTTTCTTTGAAGCGAATCCTGGGCGTCTTTGAGTGTGAATTTGACGGGACTGTTTTTCCCGGCGTGCTTGCTTTTGATGGCAATCTCAAGCGCGTTGAGCGCTCTTCGGGCATCACCTTCGCAGCCTGCGGCCAAAAAGGCCAGCGCTTGTTTTTCGGTTTGGATTTTTAATTTACCAAACCCACGCTCCTCATCCTGCAGAGCGCGCCCCAGAATATTCGCCAGGTCTTGTTCTGTCAGGGACCGGAATTCAAAAATAAGAGACCGCGACAACAAAGGTGAAGTGAGGGCAAAAAAAGGATTGTGGACCGTAGCCCCGATGAGCGTGATGCTGCCGTCCTCGACATCCGGCATCAACACGTCCTGTTGGGATTTGCTGAACCGGTGGATCTCGTCGATAAAAAGGATGGTTTTCTGGCCTGTGGCCTTCCGCCGGGCCTTGGCCTGGGCGATCAGCGTGCGCAGTTCCTCGACGTTGGAGGCAACTGCGTTGACCTGGCTAAAATGCGCGTGGGTGGCGTTGCTGATACAGTGGGCGAGCGTCGTCTTTCCGGTTCCCGGAGGTCCGAAGAAAATAACCGACGTCAGGCGGTCGGCTTCGATCGTTTTGCGCAAGAGGGATTGGGGCGCCAGAATATGTCCCTGGCCCACAAACTCTTCCAGATTTCTCGGCCGCATGCGGCTGGCAAGAGGCTGATTGTCTAAAGACTCTTTTGCGCCGAAAAGACCTGTAGCATCTATGTCAAGCGTGGTGCGTTTAGGCATATTATGATTATCCCGATGCCTGAACGCTTCACAGGCAGGGGAACTCGCTCAATGCTTTCGTTCTTCTGATTATCCCGGCACCTAATCGCTGCGCAGATTTTGATACTTTACACCTGAAATCTGCTTGCAGGTGCCAGGATTTCGCTGCATGCGCCTTTGGCGCACACTGAGGTGCTCAAAAAAAATCCCCGCTTTGCCGTCGGCTAGGTGGTTTGAACCCATGGTTCAGGTGGGTGTCCTCTCAGCGGCCCGCAGGCACGCGTGAAGGTGGACTCCCTTGAGATTGGTGTTGGTTCAACAATCATCAATCGCCGACGCACACGGCAGGGATAAATTCGGACATACAACTTACGTTTCCGCCAAAATAATTGGCGGATCCGCCGAAGCTTTGTGGCGGACGCTAACGCTCCGTAAGTTGTGGCCTCATTTATTTCCGGTTTCCAATAACAGTATAACACAGCTCTAAAGGGTATTCAAGAAACGCTCCCTGCCGACCGGAAAATTTACCCCGCACCAGAAAGCCCTAGACTTCTGTCTGGGGGGTGAAGGTGCAAAGCCCGCGGGGCTTTTGGTGCGGGATTTCGCTAAGCACCCCTCGAAATAAGCC
>JAZDLY010000086.1:0-2315 GCA_043801485.1 Candidatus Omnitrophota bacterium
CAAAAAAGAATTCATCTCCAAAAGTCCAAAAGAAACAGAGGCAATCGCCTGCAGGTTGGCGCGCAGGCTCAAGAAAAACGATTGCCTGGCTTTAATGGGTTGCTTTGGCAGCGGCAAAACGACATTTGTCAAAGGGTTGGCCAAAGGACTGAGAGTCCGCAAAAAAGAGTATGTGTGCAGTCCTTCGTTTGTGCTCCTCAAAATTTATCCCGGCCGGCTGCCGTTGCATCATTTTGATTTGTACCGTTTGGATCGTCGGTGTGATTTGGAAGACATCGGCTTTGCGGAATTTATATCAGCGGGCGGCGTGAGCGTGATTGAATGGGCGGATAAGTTTTTAAAGGTGCTTCCGGCGACAGCCGTCAAAATCAAATTCACCATTTTGGGTAAAAACCTTCGGCGTTTATCGTTGTCATGAAATTTCTTGCCATAGACACATCCACAAAGTATTCTGTCGCGGCCGTGGGCAACCAGCAGGGTTTGATTTACGGGTGTCGGCGGCTTTTTGAAAAAGGCCGTACGGAGTCGCTTGTCGGCTTGATTAAGGATTGTCTTAAAAAAGCAAAAGTGCCTCTGGAAAAAATCGATTGTCTGGGCGTGGGGGTTGGGCCCGGGTCGTTCACCGGCTTGAGGATAGCCTTGAGCACTGTTAAGGCCTTGAGCTATAGCCTTGACAAGCCCTGCGTGGCTTTCTCCAGCTTGGACGCCATTGCCTTCAACAGATTGCTGCCCGAAGGGGGGCGTTGTGTTTTGGTCGATGCCAGGCGTTCAAGCGTCTATTGCCGTTTTTATAAATTCAACAAACGTTCCAAAGAAAGCCGGATCCTGCTCTCAGACCTGCGCAAGCACGTGAAGTTGCCGATGCAGCTTTCCGGAGACGCCCTGGGTGTCTATCAAGACCAGCTGAAAAATATACTCGGTTCCTGTGAATGGGGCGCTGAAAAATTCTGGTTTCCGACACCGCAGAGCATTTCTCGTCTTACCCTTGAACAACACAAATCCGGTCGCCTCAAGAATTGCTTTGAACTCGATGCTGTTTATCTCTATGAGAGCGACTGTCAGGTCAAGCGCTAGAGACAAATGAACAAAATGCCTCATTATCGTCCGAGCTGGGTTGAAGTTGATTGCGCGGCGCTGGCCCATAATTTCCGCCTTATCAAGAAAAGGCTTCTGCCCGGAACAAAAATCATGGCTGCTGTGAAGGCAAACGCCTATGGCCACGGCATTGTTGAGGTCGCCCGGAGTCTAGTCCGAAGTGGCGCTGACTATTTGGGCGTGGCGTGTGTGGATGAGGCGCTCGTGTTGCGCCGCCACGGCATCAAGGGTGCGATTTTGATCCTGGGGGCTTTTTTAAAAGGCGACGCGCAGGCGATTGTTCGACACGAGATTACCGCCACGGTGGCAGATTTGGAGCTGGCCAAACA
This sequence comes from Candidatus Omnitrophota bacterium, assembly GCA_043801485.1. Lineage (GTDB taxonomy): Bacteria > Omnitrophota > Gorgyraeia > Velamenicoccales > Velamenicoccaceae > JAZDLY01. The sequence goes on from JAZDLY010000086.1 coordinate 1,425, forward strand.
TCTCAACCAGGCCGGCCGTCGGCAGAAAAAGAAAGTCAAAGTCCACGTTAAAATCGATACCGGCATGGGCCGCTTGGGTATCTGGCACGAGGAAGCCGAAGAGTTTATTCTGGCACTCTGTGGTCTGGAGTATCTTTGCCTGGAAGGTCTTTACACGCACTTTCCCAGTGCCGATTGCGACGAGGCATTCACGCGTTCTCAGGTCATGGCGTTCTGCGCGGTGATTGACCAGCTGGAATGCCGCGGCGTGCGGATCCCGTTAAAACACACGGCCAATTCCATGGCGATCATTGGTTTTAAAGATACCCATTTTAATCTAGTCAGGCCGGGGCTGGCCCTTTACGGCCTTCATCCTAAAGAGGAACTTCTGGGCCGCATTGATTTGAGGCCTGTTTTGAGTTTTAAAACAAAGATTGTTTTTTTAAAGAAGGTTCCCAAAGGAAGATCGATCAGCTATGGCCGCACCTATGTGACGAAAAAGGCCACCACGATTGCGACGTTGCCTGTCGGTTATGGGGACGGGTATAATCGCCTGCTTTCGAATAAAGGGAAGGTATTGATTAAAGGACACTTGTGTCCTATTGTCGGCGTGGTGTGCATGGATCAGACCATGGTGGATGTCGGCTCGCTGGAAAATATCCGCCTGGAAGACGAAGTCGTTCTGATCGGTGCTCAGGGCAAGCATGCCATCCGCACTGAAGATATTGCTAAACTCTGTGATACGATTCCCTACGAAGTTGTCTGCTGGATCTCGTCCCGCGTTCCGCGCATCTATCTCAACAAGTAAAGCCAAGCTATCTGTTTTTCAACCATTGCCTTTGTCCTTTTTTCCGCTTGCGTCGGTTTTTTCCCCGCCAAAGGTCTCTCTCCGTCTCGGCAGCAGGCACAACT
>JAZDLY010000173.1:0-2019 GCA_043801485.1 Candidatus Omnitrophota bacterium
AGGGCCAAAAAGAGGCTTGAGAATGTGCTTGAGGAAGCAAGGAAGGTCGCCGCAGATCCTGATTTCAAAAGCATCGGGAAGCTGGCTGAGCAGGCGGGGCTAAACGTCAGGACAGGGGTGAGTCATCCGATCATCAGCACTAGGGCCGGCAAGACATTGAAAAATTTTTCCTATACATCAATATCGCGGGAAAAAGCGCTGGATATTGTGTCCGCCATCATAAGAAATCTGAATTTAGACCATCTTTTACAAGAAGTGGACTACAAAAACAGGATTAAGATCCTCGAAAATTTTATAAAGCCCGACAGGGGGAAATTCGTCAGAGAGCTTGCAAATTTATTGATTGATATGAAGGGTGAAAAAGAAAAGATGGAGGCAGCACCTAAGAAAGATGTCAAGGAGGCAGTTGCCAAACACAGAAGTAATAAAGAGCGTAAGGCAGCTAGGGTCAGGGTTGCGCCGGCTCGTCCTGTGCAGGTCGTCAAGCCCGTTTCGGAAAAGCAATCAGAGCCGGTCGCCAAGCAAGTCCTAGGCGTTATCGAGCGGGCCGTTCCGGAAGAAATACGGCCCCGGGAGCCAACGGGCGATATTCGTCTTTCTCAAACGGAAAAAACCCAGCCGGAGGTGAAAGTGTCGCGGCCCCGTCCTTCGGTTATGCGCCAAGAGCGCTTGCCGGGCAAGGGTTCCGTAAGGAAGGCGATGAAAAAAATATGGCCTGTGGTTTTTGCTGTTATCTTAGCTGTTTCTTTATCGGTGATTGTTTATATCTCTTATAAGATTATTCTCTTATCCCGCGACGAAAAGCCGCCTGTGGTCCAGGGAGAACGGATATACGCGGAATGGCTTGTCAATAAAGATCCTCAATCCCTTTCCCGTCGAAGAGGCGCCGTGACTGATTTGATCAGGATGAGTTCGCTGACTGTGCGGGAGACAGAGGCTTTGAGGAATATTGCTCAAGATATCAGCGAAGATGCGGTCTTGAGACATTTGGCTATTCGGGCCTTAGGAATCCACGGCAGCCGCATTGAGGATTTCGAAGCAATCAACGCTGTTATTGATCATTACAGACTAATCCTAATGAGGGAATACCGGGAGTTTGAGCGCGGTAGGATGAAAAAGAAGGCCTATGAGGCGAAAGTTCGGTCTCCTCTTGAGTATCTCGAGGTGAGCTGGTGGGCGATGGACAGAATCATCACGTTCGGGAAGATGCCGTTGGGGGAATTCAGGCTCGAGGTCTTAGAGGGGCTCCAAAGACATTTTGAGGGCTGTGCCGTTGCGGCGAGTCATTTTTATGGCCGCCTGGTTTTTCTTGGTGCACACCAGAAGAAGCCAAAGCTCCTAAGCTTTGTCTCTCCGGATGTTGTTCGGGAGATCCGTAAAGACAAAAGATTCACCGAGGCGTTTGGTCAGGGATTGGGATTCAATGGAATGGCCTTAGAGGAGTTTGCGGTCATCTCCGACGATTATCCGTGCAAAAAATTAATTGATGATTTCTTGAGCCAAAGATCGGGCAAGAAATCCTTGGTCGTTCTGGAATGGGAACAGAGGGTAAGGCTCAGAACGGCCTCCAGAGAAATATTCAAAGAGCGTGGTCTTTCTGCACAAGAGGCTGAGGCCGCAAGCTTCAAGCTATTGGGTTTTATCCACTTTGTTGATCGCAAGCAAATAGATATCCCTGGTGACCAATTGGTATTTAAATTTATCGGGCCGTTTGCTGGCGAGCTGGGCATCGATATCGACAACAGGCTATTTGCCAAACCTGATGAGGCGGCCAGAGACAAGGAAGTCCTTGCAGCAGTCGTCGAAATCTGGTTAAACAAAAAAATCCCGGCCATCGCGTCGAGCGAAAACAGTCCCACGTCCCACGTCCTGCGTCTGACGTCAAATATTAGACACCGAGAACCGAGAAACTCCGCTAATTCGTCGCCGGCTAAAAAGCTCAGCATTCCTGTCGGAAAGGCAGTGGATTTCAATATTACAAAGAAAATAGGGAAAAAATATGTGTTTAAAGCAAATGCC
>JAZDLY010000016.1:0-11794 GCA_043801485.1 Candidatus Omnitrophota bacterium
TCACATCCCATTCAGGACTGGGGTTTAACCGTGCCATGCTTGTTCTTCTGGATGCTTCGGGTCGGACTCTGGAAGGCAAAATTGGCATCGGACCTGACGATGGCGAAGAGGCAAAGCGTGTTTGGTCCATGATCGATGAACAAAAGATGGACCTGGATGACTTGGTGAATTCCTACGCAACATCCAGGCAGGTCCTGCAAAAATCCCGTTTTTTCAATCAGGTAAACGGTTTTAAGGTTTCCGTACAGGAGCCCGATGGGGGAATTTTGAGCCGCGTGCTGCACGACGGCATTCCGTTTCATATTAAAAGAGAAAATTATGGCCAGTTTCCCGAGGATTCCCTGCTGTCGATTTTCGCATCCGATGAATTCGTGGTGGCACCGATACGCGGCCGGGATAAATCCGTGGGCCTGATTGTGGCAGACAATATTTTCACACGGCGTGCGATCACTAAAGACGATATTCGTCTTCTGACGATGTTCGCGAACCAGGCGGCCATGGCCATCGAAAACTCTCAGCATTATGAACGCACACTTGCCAGGGCCCGCAAGGATTCTTTGACGGATTTGTGGAACCATGGTTTTTTCCAGTATACACTCGAGGAACGATTGCGTCAGGCCAAAAATCAAGTGTCTTACCTGAGCCTTATTCTCTTGGATATCGACAATTTTAAGAATTACAATGATTGCTGGGGGCACCAGAAGGGCGACGAGATTCTGGTCAAAATTTCAAGGCTGATTATCGATTCCTCGCGCAAGATCGATTTTGTCTGTCGTTACGGCGGAGAGGAATTTGCGGTGATTCTGCCAGACGCCTCCAGAAAAGATGCCCTTCAGATTGCCGAGCGCATCCGCACCAGCATCGCAGAGCACGATTTTGTGCAGACCGCAGACCACCCCCCGCAAAAAATCACCGTCAGCATCGGTTTGGCTTCTTTCCACGAAGACGGCAACAACAAGGCCGAGCTTTTAAAGGCTGCTGACCTTGCGTTGTACGAAGCCAAACACGAAGGAAAAAACAGAGTCGTTACCTCTTCCTGATCTTCCATCTTCACTAAAATTTGGAACTAGGCTGGCTCGCTGGTCAACTCTTTGTCTGTTGACGGTTGGACGGATTTTGTGCGGGAGCTGATATTATTTTCCTGCAGTTTGACCGAGACGATTTTGGAAATGCCGGATTGCTCCATGGTGATGCCGTACATCATATGGGACATGGTAATTGTCTTTTTGTTGTGGGTGATGACGATGAACTGGGATGTTTTGGCAAAATCTCCGAGCATACGGCTGAAGCGCCCGATATTGGATTCATCCAGGGCCGCATCGATTTCATCCAACACACAGAACGGCGACGGCTTGGTTTTAAAGATGGCAAAAATGAGCGCAATGGCCGACAGCGCTTTTTCGCCGCCGGACAAAAGTGAGATGTTTTGAAGCTTTTTTCCGGGAGGCCTGCAGATGATCTCAATGCCGGATTCCAACACATCTTCCTCATCGATCAAAAAGAGCCGCGCATCCCCTCCCCCGAACAACAATTTAAAATGGTTTTTGAATTCATCGGCCACCAATGCAAAGGTTTCCAGAAACATTTTGCGGGTCGTGCGATTGATTTTCTGAATGGCCTTTTGCAGAGAATCTTTGGCCTGCAAAAGGTCGTTCTGCTGCTGGGTGAGGAAATCAAACCTATTTTTGAGTTCTTCCAGCTCTTCGATGGCAACCAGATTGACTGTTCCGAAAGATTCCACTTTATCTTTGAGTGTGGTGATTTGCTGGTTCAGGTCTTCGACGGCCAGGCCCTGGATGTCGGCCTCCGGAACGGGGGTTTGGTCTAGGTCAATGCTATAGGCCTGCACAATCCGATTTTTGATGTTGATGCGTTTGAAATTCAACTCTTGCTCTTGCATCTGGGTGCGGTGGACATCTTCCTTGAGACTGTCTGATTTTTCTTCCACGTCGATAATTTGCTTTTGGACAAAATCCAGACCGTTGAGGCTCTCGGTCCTGGTTGCGCTCAAGTGATCAAGCTCTTTTGTTTTGGATTGCGCTATTTCAGTGCTCGCGTTGATCTGTTCTTCCAGGGAGGTGTTTTCCGCCGAGAGTTGCTCGATTTTCTGACAGGATTCCTGCACGTCTTGATCGTTTTGATAGAGCGTAGCTTGGTCGTCCTCCAGGGCCTTTTTGAAAAAGTTCAGTTTAGCCTCCAAGGCTTCCTCGGTTCCCTTCTGATTGGTCAACTCTGTTTTTAGCTCTGTTAATTCCACCAGCATCTTTTCCTTGGTGCTCGTGTGGGAGTTGATGTTTTGAATATTCTCCGAAATGCGTGCTTCGAGATTTGCGTTTTCGGCTTTGCAGGCCGACAATTCATTCTTAAGACGCATCTGGGCATCCTTTGATTTGTGTAAATCTGCCAGGACTTCGTCAAGTTCAATTCCCATCAGGCTCAGTTCGTCAGTCAGCTTGCGGTCGTTGCTGGTGAGATTTGACAAAACCGCTTCCATGTTTAAGAGTTGTCCCTTTTGTTCCTGGAAGTGGTCCTCGGTTGTTTGCATGCGGCCCAAAAGCTCCATCAGATCTTTTTCTTGTTCAGACATGCCAAGGATGGTTTCTTCGATTTGACGCCCAAGCTCCTGGATCCTTGATTCCAGAAGACCCAGGTCAAAAGAAATAAATTTTAATTCGCACTCCACGCGGTAGGTGCGTGTGTTTTCGTCGAACTGCACTGATTTGGCATGGGCAATGATGCCGGAAATATTTTCTTTTGGAATAGCGGGAATTTCCAAGATGCCGCGCGAAGCCTCGGGCATTTGATCGTATTTGAGTTTTAATTCTTTCAAAAATTGAGCCTGGGAGTTTAAGCTCAATTTTTCATTCTCCAGCCCCCTTAAAAATTCTTCGCGGGACTTCAAAGTTTGTTCTCGTTGGACCTTTTCTTTGCGCAAAGAGTCCAAAGAGGCCGTGATCGCTCGGAGCGTTTCCTTTTTGTGATTGACGTCGGCTGCAAGCGCTTGCAACTGGCGGACGAATTCTTCATGTTCTTGATTTGTTTTGATCTTTTCGGTTTCTAGTCTCTTTTGCCGTGCTAAAAGCGTGTGAAGACTGGTGGTTGTCTCGCCCAGCTCATTGTTGATTTGAGTTTCTTTGAGGCTGACATTGAAGATGTTTTCGCGGTTCTTTTTGTTTTCTGTCAGGAGGGTATCGATCGTTTGGTTAAGGGTTTCAAACGCCGTCTCCCTCTTTTTATAGACAGCTTCTTTTTGTGCATAAACCTGGTGCAGTGATAGAAATTGATCCGTGAGCTCCGAGACATTGTTCTCGTGCGAAGAAATTTTTTGAGTCAATTGTTCTTTCTGCGCGTTCAACGAGTCGGCGTGTTTCTTGAGGTCGTTAATTCGTTCCAGATTGAGGCGGATGTGCTGGTGTTTTTGTTCTTTGGTGTTTTCCTGTTGGCGGATATCTTCCCTCAAAGCCGTTAAACTTGAGTCTAGCTCCTGAAGTTCTTTTTGATGCGAGATGAGCTTGGCGTCAAGCTCCTCCAATTGCTTGTTTAAGAGGTTTTCCTCTTCGTGGGAATTTTTGATCATTTCCGCAAGCATGGTGAGTTCTGAAGAGGTCTTCTTGAGTTCATAGGTCGAAAATTTGAGCTCGGCGGTTTTGAGCTGCTCAAATATTTCTTTGTAGCGCCTGGCCTTGCTGGCTTGGCGTTCAATGGAGCCGATCTGGCGCTTGACCTCCACAATGATATCATTGACGCGCAGGAGATTGTTGTCTGTGTCCTCCAGCTTGTTGTTGGCCTCTCGTTTTTTAGCCTTGTATTTGCTGACCCCTGTCGCCTCATCGAAGACAAGTCTGCGGTCTTCGGGCCTTGAGCTAATGACCAGGTCGATCTTGCCTTGCTCGACCAGCGAATAGGACTCTGCTCCGATCCCGGTCCCCATCAGGAGCTCATTGATGTCTTTGAGCCGCATGAGATTGTTGTTGATCAGATATTCGCTTTCTCCTGTGCGGAACAGGCGCCGTGTGATGGTGACCTCTTCGTAATCGATTGGCAGTATTTTTGCTTCATTGGAAATGGTTAGAGACACCTCGGCCATGTTTTGGGCGGGGGTGGTTTCCGTGCCGTTGAAGATGACGTCTTCCATTTTTGACCCACGCAGGGACTTGATGGATTGTTCCCCAAGGCACCAGCGGATGGAATCAAAGATATTGCTCTTTCCGCAGCCGTTGGGACCGACGACCGCCGTGATTCCCGGCTCGAAATGAAGCACAGTCTTTTCGCCAAAAGACTTAAAACCCGCAAGTTCTAATTTTTTAAAATACACGAGGCTATCCGCTCTTGAGCTTATCTTTGAGTTGTTTTGTCAGTTGCGGCACAATTTCAAAAAGATCTCCCACGACCCCATAGGTGGCCACGTTAAAAATCGGTGCCGAAGGGTCTCGGTTGATGGCAATGATGGTCTCAGAGGATTGCATGCCGACGAGATGCTGAATCTGGCCGGAAATTCCGCAGGCAATATAAATCTTTGGGCATACGGTCTTGCCGGTCTGGCCGACCTGATGAGAATACGGCATCCAGCCGCTGTCCACCGCAGCCCTGGAAGATCCCACAGCTGCGTTTAATGTTTGCGCCAACTCTTCCAAGAGTTTAAAATTTTCAGGTCCACCCATGCCGCGGCCGCCAGAAACAATAATGTCTGCTTCGGTTAAGTTGACCGTCGAGCTGACTTCTTCTACAACATCCAAAAGTTTCGTGCGGGAAACAAACACTTCATCTTCAAAGCTTTCTTTAAGAATTTTTCCTTTCCGCTTTGGGTCCAGCGTGGCCTCTTTCATCACTTTGTGGCGCACGGTTGCCATCTGCGGCCGGTGATCGGGTGTAATGATGGTGGCCATGATGTTGCCGCCGAAGGCAGGACGCGTTTGTAGCAATATATTTTTCTCTAGGTCGATGTCCAAACCCGTGCAGTCTGCGGTCAGGCCCGTATGAATTTTGACGGCAACTCTGGAAACCAGCGACCGCCCGATCGAAGTAGCGCCGCAGAGGACAATTTCAGGATTGTATTTTTTGATCAAGCGAACCAAAACCTGTGTGTAAGGCTCATCTAAAAAATTCTTGAGAGCAGGGTGATCTACGACGATCACGTTATCGGCCCCCCGATGGATCAAGCTCTGGCTTTGGGCTTGGATGTCAGAGCCAAGAAAGATGGCGCTCAATTCTGTTTTGAGCTTATCCGCTAACTCCCTGCCTTTCCCCAGGAGTTCATAGCTGACCGGTTGGATATGCCCTCGCTTCTGTTCGCAGAAAACCCAGACCCCTTTGGCTTGGAGGTCTGCGAGGGCAGTTTTTTCGCGTTTGATGGAAATGGCATTGAATTTGCAGGAATCGATGCAGGCACCGCAAAGCGTGCAGAGTTCCGGCTTGACAACAGCTTTTTTTTCAGACATCAACAAGGCGCCGAACGGGCAGGCCTCAATGCACAAGGTGCAGCCAACGCATTTGTCTTTATGGATGACGAAAGCCATGTTCTGTTAGAATTGATGGTTTGTTAAGATCTCAATAAGGTTTTGGACCGCATCTTCAGCAGGCCCGTTGAAAATTTCGCCGCCCGCGCGCCGTTGCGGACTGAAAATTTTGATGACCTGTGTTGGAGAGCCTTTTAACCCAAGGCGGTCTTCTTCGCAATCCAGTTGTTGGGCTCCCAACAACTGGATTTTAATATTCTTAGACCGTATGATGCCTTTGAGAGACGCAAGCCGCGGTGTGTTGATTTCTTTGACAACAGTCAACAGACACGGCAAGGGCGTTTCGATAACCTCAAAACCCTCTTCGGTCATACGCTCCACCCGGGCCACATTGTCTTTGATCTCTTCGATTTTCTTAACATAGGTGACTTGAGGAATATCCAAATGCGTGGCAATGCCCGGGCCGACTTGTGCTGTGTCGCCGTCGGAAGCCTGCTTGCCACACAAGATGATGTCAAAGTCTCCCAATTTATTAATAGCCTTGGCTAAAGTGTAGCTTGTTGCCAGCGTATCAGAGCCGGCAAAGGCCCTGTCGCTGACAAGCACGGGTTCGTCGATCCCCAGGGAAACGGCTTCGCGCAGGGCACACTCTGCCTGCGGAGGGCCCATCGTGACAACCGTTGTTTTTCCTCCAAATTTTTCCTTCAGGCGCACAGCTTCTTCAATCGCATACATATCAAAGGGGTTGATCATGGATTTGACCCCCTCGCGCACCAGGGTGTTGGTTTCCGGATTGATCTTGACCTCGACCGTATCCGGCACTTGTTTGATGCAGACGATGATATTCATCTTATTTTAATGATTAGCCTAATGTGAACAAATCCAAGTCAAACATCTTGATATAAGTTTTGAGCATTAAATATGTATCTATTTCTCTTTGGCCATTTCTTTGATCAGCTTCAGGGCGATGATGTTGCGTTGGATCTGGTTTGTCCCTTCGTAGATCTGAGTGATTTTAGCGTCGCGCATGTATTTTTCAGCCGGGTATTCTTTCATGTAACCATAACCGCCGAAAATTTGGACAGCGTCGGTGGTCACCTTCATGGCGACGTCTGAAGCAAAGAGCTTGGCCATCGCGGATTGCTTGGAGACGTCCTTGACGCCGGCATCGATCATGCGGGCCGTTGCATAAATCAAGGCCCGCGCGGCCTCGATCTGTGTGGCCATATCTGCCAGCATCCATTGGATGCCCTGGAAACTCGAGATCGGTTTGCCGAACTGAACCCTTTCTTTGGCATATTTTGTGGCTGCCTCAAGCGCACCAGTTGCAATCCCCAGTGCCTGGGAAGCAACGCCAGGACGCGAGACATCGAAAGTCTTCATGGTCACAATGAATCCCATCCCTTCTTTGCCAAGGATATTTTCTTTTGGAACTTCACAGTCCGTGAAGACCAACTCACGCGTCGATGAAGCCCGGATGCCTAACTTGTCCTCTTTTTTTCCAAATGTAAAACCCTTCATTCCCTTTTCCAGGATAAAAGCGGTGGCGCCACGGGCCCCTTTGGATTTATCCGACATGGCAATGACGACATAAACATGCGCATCTCCGCCGCCGGTGATAAAGTGTTTTGTTCCGTTTAATACATAAACGTCACCCTTCTTCTTTGCCGTGGTTTGGATGGCACTGGCATCAGAGCCTGCCGCAGGTTCTGTAACGGCAAAAGCCGCCAATTTTTTTCCCGCCGCTAAATCAGGAAGGTATTTCTTTTTTTGTTCTTCATTGCCGAACAATAAAATCGGATCCAGTCCCAGATAAGGTGCCGCGAAGGCCAAGGCAATGCCACCGCAGGCCTTGGAGAGTTCTTCTGTGGCAATGCACGTTTCCAGAACACCGCCACCAAGGCCGCCGTATTCGGTTGGGATCGAGACACCGAATAGATCGGATTGGGCCATGATCTCAACAATGGGCCATGGAAATTCTTCCGTCTTGTCGTATTCTGCGGCCACGGGCGCGATTTTTTCTTTGGCGATTTGCCGGCAGAGATCTCTGATCATGATCTGCTGTTCATTCAACAAATAATCCATGTATTCCCCTCCTTAAATTATCAAAATGTGTGCGCCAAAGGCGCATTTAGCGCAGTCCTTGCGAGCATCAGCGAACAAGGATTACTCAACCTTCTTGATCAGTGCAATTTCCCCGCAATCGGGAAACTTCGGGCAATTGCAGCATTCAGCCCAGACTTTATGGGGAAGTCGGGCTTTGCTGGCAATTTTAAAACCAAATTTTTTGAAAAATCTGGGATTATACGATAACGCGAAAACTTGAGCCACGTGCAATTCCCGTGCTTCTTTGAGGCAAGCTTCGATCAAAGAGCTTCCGATTCCCTGATGTTGATGCCTGGGCTCCACGGCCAGCGATTTGATCTCTGCCAAATTGTCCCAACCGACAACATGCAGCGCAACACAACCCATAATTTTGTTGGGTTTTTTTGCGAATATCCAAAAATCCCTGATGGTCTCGTAAATTTCGTTGAGTGAGCGCGGCATCATCAAGTTTTTGGACGCAAAGTGATTGACGATTTTATGGATACATTTGGCGTCTTTGATGCGTGCCTTGCGAATCATAGTATTTGTGTTCCTTTTGCTGTTAGAAAGATAAGATGATTCCGAAAATGCCCTGACGAATGATCATAACGCCGATTGCCGCCAGAAAAATATAGCTGATTTTAGAAAAGGCCTTGATGCCTGCGCGGCCCATCCATCGCAGGAGGACGCCAGAGGATCTTAGTATCAGCCAGGCCAGGCCCATATTGAGGACCAGAGAGCTCAGGGTCACCCAGAGCCCGATGGTATTGACCAACATGATCGTCGTGGCAAGTACGGCCGGGCCTGTGATCAGGGGCGTTGCCAAGGGAAAAACCCCCAGGTCTTCTGTCATGGATTGCGTCATGAATTCCTTGGACTTGCCCGGTAGCAACAGATAGACAGAGATGATAAAAAGCAAAATACCGCCTGCGACTTTAAAGTCATCAATGGTAATGCCAAGTCCCTTGAGGATCCCGTTGCCCAGGAATACAAAAAGTACGGCAATCAGGGTCGCGATCACAACGGACTCTGTGATGATTTTATTTTTCTGGCGTTTGTTTAAAGATTCCGTCAAACCCAGATAGATGGGAACGGTCCCGATAATATCCACCGCTAAAAAGATAGGAATGAACGTCACCAGGTATGGTTTTAATAGATTTGCGAACATAGGGTTATATTATACTGAAATTTCCGCTCTCATCAATTTTTTTCTTCAGGGAAATGTTGGCAGCGTCGTATTCGGAGGCCGACAACCATTCTTTATGCGCGTCTTGCATTTTCGCTTCCTGGGCATAAATATCACCCAGGGCTTCGTGAAACTTTGATTCTTTGGGACTCAATAGGATGGCCTTGGAGAGCAGCTCTTTAGCCTGATCGTGGAACTTGTCCTTTAAAATCAAGGCCTTGATGTAGAGTGCATGGCTGTATTTTGGGTAGAGCTTGATGACGGAATCAATGACTTTCAGGGCCTTTTCCTCTTCTCCCAGATGATGGTAAATCAAGGCGAGCTGCGAATTCATCTGGACGTCCCCCCTTGCAAAGATCAGGCTGTTGCGCGCGTATTGATATGCCTCCAAATACTCCTTGCGGTCAAAGGCATCATTGGACAAATATTTAAACGCCTGACCATTCTGTGGCATGATTTCCAGGGCCATCCGCGCTTCCCTGGCTGCCGCCGCATAAAAACCCAGGGCATCCAGCATCCGTGCCCTGTCCAGATAGGGCCGGGGGAAGCGATACGCTACCCCCAATTTAATAAAATTAGGTTCAGGCGGCCTCCAGTCCTGCAAACGGATTTCATAGCGTTTGATCAGAGACGCATTTTCGGGAATGTCTTTGAGGATGATCATCGCGAAATCGTCGAAGTAGACCGTTTTCCAAACAGGATTCAGGATAAAGTATCTGATGAGCGGCAGATGAATGTCGTTTGGGAACAGTGTCAAAAAACACCCCTTAAAATCATAGCGGTCCATAAATTTTTCGATCATGGCTTTGTTCCCCTCGCCAAAAGCCACGTAATCGCTGAAAAATTCGGGGCCATAGAGTTCCGTGCGACCGTCGATAAAGACCCGGCGCTGGGGATAGGCTTTTCCGACCAAATAGGCCCCTGCATTGAAATCATTGAACATGGTTTTTGGAAAATTGTTCTTCAAGAGAAAGTCCACCGCGTTTTTAGGATAGCGCGACTCGGCAGTGCCCCAAAGCGATGACTTGAGCTGGTAGGTTTCGAAAATATAGTATGTCGCATCCAGGATTTTTAGAGTTCCTTTGGCGGGAAAATAAAACAAAAATACCATAAAACAATAAGCCACCCAAACTTTTATTTTCTTTGATGGAAAATGAAGCGGTATTTTTTTGCCGTGGTCCATGGCCTGGTCATAATTGGTAAAAATAACGACCGCCGCCAAAATCGCAAAATAGGCGATGTTGCGCACTGCCGCAAGCGAAAACAAAAGAAAGCCGATCCAAAGGAGTAAATCAGCAATGTTGATCCGGCGCTGGTTGAAGCGGAATGAAAACAACGAAAGCAAAATCAGGGCCTTGTAATACGAAAAGTGAGAAAAATTAAATACATTTTTCAGACTGACGGGCCTGGTCAATTCCTGGATGTAGCGAAAGACCAATTTGCCTTTGCCCGAAATTTGGCTCAAGACGCCAAAGGGATATAGGGCTCCCTTAAGGCCATGCGGGTTGATTAAAGTGGCGAGGATCGAGAACCCAAGAACCAACAGAAGGACGCGCACCTGTGTTTTGCTGAGCCGGAAGGCATTATTCCAATCATATGGCAAGCGTAGTCTGGCCTTCAATACTTCTGAGATCAAAACGATTGCCAGGACCAGGGGGCCCAAGAAAAAGAATCCGTGCATATTGGTCCAGAAGACCTGCAGGAGAGGCAAGGCCCAAATAAGCTTGGTGGGCGTTTGCGTGAATTTTTTGACGATGAATAAATAGAGCGTCAGGAACAATAAACTAAAGATATCCGGGCGAATGGTAAAGCGGTGCGCCACGGTCAAAAGAGTCAAATACAGAATCACAAAGAGGAGAATATAATTTTCTCTTTTTTTGCCCATGACAAAGAGCAGGAGAAAAGTGGAAACAACGACCATGTTTTGCATCAGGATAATGCCGTCGGCCGATCCTGCAGAATAGAAAAGATAAGCCAGCACCTGAAAAAGCCAGGCATGGTTGATCCAAGGCTTACCAAACATGGAGTAGGAAAAAATATCAGCAAGGGGGATCGCCCCCTGCCGCAGGATGACTTCTCCGGTTTTCAGGTGCAGCCAGAGATCCAGGTCTGCGACTTCGCGCGAACTCTGAATGATCAGGATCGCAAAGAAAAAAATAATGAGCAGGCGCGTGCTGACAAAATCCGCCATGGGCAGAAGTCGCTCCGACCAGCGATTGATTAATTTTTGGAAAGGTTGATTTTTCATGAATGCTTATTATAGCAGAAGATCATGACGAAGTTCCATCATAAATCGAAAAAATAATGCATTTCAAGGTCTGTCTTGGTAACCAAAATAATTTATCCCGCCTCGCAACTTGTCCTCACCGACAGGTGAGGAGAATACCCCGCCAAGAATCGTGGCGGGGATGTCCCGCAGTTGCGGGATTTCGCTCTTGAGTGCATTAAGGTGCTCAAAATGCGAAAACCGCTTCAGCGGGATGTCACTATAGGACAAGCCCGATAAACAATGTGGGCGGGATAATCCCGACGAGTATGGTGAAATTGTCGAAGACCCTCGGAATTTCCGGAGGAAATTCCGAGGACTTAGTCCCGGGAATTCTAAAGAATTCCTCGGGGGAATTTTGCCATATCTTACGAGTCGTGGATCATTGAGGTACCACGGGTATGCCCGTGGGGTTTCCATTAAATACTTTGATTAGTAGCGCTAAGGGGGAGTTGTGTGGCTGTTTGGTTGATGGCTTGTGTTTCGGCAAGAGACGCGCTCGCGGAGACGGCAGGTGTTTCCACGGTCGCGTTGGAAAGCGGCATGGTCTGCTGCGCAGGTGTTGCGGGAGTATAGGATGTCGTCATAAGAGATTTGTTTCGCTGAACCGACATGGCGGCCAACCCTAAGCATGTCAAACAGAAAATAACGGAGAGAGCAGATGTCGATTTGATCAAAAATGTGTTTGTTTTGGTGCCAAAAATTGACTCTGCCGAAGACAGCGTGTCGATCAGGCCCCCTCCTTTTCCCTGCTGAACCAAAACCACTAGAATTAGCAACAGGCAAGCGGCAACATGGATC
>JAZDLY010000036.1:0-3595 GCA_043801485.1 Candidatus Omnitrophota bacterium
CCTGGGTAAAGGGGCTTCGCTGCGTCGTGCCTTTGCGATTCTCAAAGAGCGCGAGGATTATGATGTTGTCGTCATGATGGATGCCGACGGCCAGCATTTGCCTTCGGACATTCCTTTGTTTCTCAAGCACTACCGGCATGATCATCCAGGACTCATTGTCGGCAATCGGATGGCCAGGGCCAAAGGCATGCCTCTGGTTCGGTGGTTGACGAACAAATTCATGTCGTTTGTTTTATCCGGGATGTGCCGTCAGCCCATCCCGGATTCCCAGTGCGGATTCCGGCTGGTCAGCAAACCCTTGCTCAAAGCCATGAAGCTCAATACCGAAAATTTTGAAATCGAATCCGAGATGCTCTTGGTCGCCTATCGTTTGAGGTTCCCGATTGAATCCGTGCCCATCACAACGGTCTACGAAGGCCAGGAGAGCGCCATTCACCCGGTCAAAGATACTCTTCGATTTTTGCGCTTCGTATTCAAAAAACAATGAACAGATTCCTCAAAAAGCTTTGGGATGATCCTCTGATCAGGCAGGGAGGCGCGGTGTTTCTTTCAACACTGCTCTTTAATGTTTTTAATCTTGTTTATTGGTTGATTATGGTCCGAAGGCTTTCGGCGGAAAATTACGGTGTTTTGAATTCCCTGTTTTCTTTGATGATGTTTCTCTCGCTGCCGGTTGGGATTTTACAGACGGTCATGACGCGCTATGTGTCCAAATTGGTCGCCAAAGATCAAAAAAAAGAAGTGAGATCACTGCTGCTTTATTTTTTGAAGGCGATTTTTCTTTTTTGCGCCTTCTTATTGCTCGTTCTCATGCTTTTGAGCGGACCGATCGCCCGATTTTTACAGATCCAAGAACGAGGATTGATTTTTCTGGTACTTGGGGGGGTATTTTTTTCATCGTTGTCCACGTTGTTTTTGGGCACACTTTACGGGATGCAAAAATTTTATGCCATAGCACTCAACAACTCGGTCAACGGCTTTGTCAAATTGGCCGCTGGTTTTATCCTGGTTGCTTTGGGATTAAAGGTTTATGGAGCCCTGGGGGGCGTTGTGGCTGCTTTTTTTGCTGCTTTTCTTCTGGCATTTCTGCAATTGCCTTGCTGGGTAAAGAAAGGCTTTCTGGGGGCGCGTGATCGTATTCTGGAAATCAAAGAAATTTACAGATATTTTTGGCCTGTTGGTTTGAGCAATCTGTGTTTTTTGGCCATGACCAATATGGATATTGTCCTTGTCAAACACTACTTTGCGCCTCTGGAGGCCGGTTTTTATTCTGTGGCGCAGATGGTTGGCAAAATTGTTCTATTTTTTCCTGCGGCCATAGGACTGGTGATGTTTCCCAAGGTGGTTGACGGCCATGCCAAAAGCCAGAACACCCTTGCGATCTTAAAAAGTTCCCTGGTAATTGTCGCAGGCCTGTGCGGCGCGGCAACAGTTTTTTCGGTTCTTTTTCCGGCTTTTGTCTTGTCGGCCTTGACCGGCCATACTCAATCTTTGGCTGTCTCCATGGTTAAATTTTTTGCGGTGAGCATGAGCCTCTTGGCCATGATCCAGATCTTTATGTATTACCATCTCTCATTGCACCGGATGAGATTCATTTATTTGATGGCCGTTGTGGCTCTTTTGGAATTTTTCGGTATATTGTTGTTTCATTCCAGCATGACTCAGGTGCTTTGGATTGTTCTGACGTGTTCGGCGTTCTTGTTTGCGGGCGGCCTTCTTTTTACTTTTTCACGAAACTCAAAACGTGCACCTTAATGTTTCGTTTTAGCGAAGTCCTTGTGAGCTTTAGCGAACAAGGAAATATTTCAGGTGTTCATACATCATGAAAGATCTTAACGGAAAAGTCTCGGTGGTGGTGCCGGCTTACAACGAGGGCTATGCAATTCAGAGAAGCCTCAGAGAAATTCTCCGGACTTTTGACGAATTCGGATGCGACTATGAAATCATCCTCATGGATGACGGCAGTACGGACAACACCCTGTCTGAGGCCCTCAAGATTTCCGAACAATATCCGCAGATCAGCGTCAAGCGCAATATGGAAAATTTCGGCAAAGGAAGGGCCCTAAAAAAAGCCTTCCGGTATACGACAGGGGAGTATGTTGTTTTTCTGGATGCGGACCTGGACCTGCATCCGGGACAGGTCCAGGTCCTTTTTGATATCATGCGTCTGGATGAAGCAGATGTTGTCATCGGCTCAAAAATGCATGAAAATTCAAGCGTCGAATATCCGTTGTCCCGCAGGTTGATCAGCTTCGTGTATTTCTTGATCATCAAGATTCTGTTCGGGCTGCCGGTCCACGACACACAGACGGGTCTAAAAATTTTTAAGTCCAAGGTGCTCTCAGACGTATTTCCCAAAGTCCTCGTGAAAAAATTCGCTTTTGATTTGGAAATTTTGGCCAACGCGCATCGGCTTGGGTACAAAATTACTGAAGCCCCTATTGTCCTTACGCCGCAGCGCAAATATGGACGCATCGGCATCAAATCCATGTGGCAAACAGGGTGGGATACCCTGGCGGTGTTTTACAGGATGTACATTTTAAAGTACTACGACCGATGAAAGTCTCCATTATTATCGCCGTCAAGGCCCCTAACCCATATCTGGAAGAATGCGTGGCCAAGTGTTTTAAGCTGACCCATCAGGATTTTGAGATTATTATTCTGCCTGATCAGGTCTTCAGCCATGCGGATGCAAGGGTTCGTATTTTTGCGACCGGTCCCTGTTTGCCGGCCGCCAAGCGCGATTCAGGGGCCGAGCACGCCCAGGGCGAAATTTTGGCTTTTTTGGACGATGACGCTTACCCGACCGAAACATGGCTCGATCGTGCCCTGAAGAATTTCCAGGATTCCGACGTCGCTGCTGTAGGCGGGCCGGCAATCACGCCTCCCACGGAAGACTTTTGGAGGCAGGCCAGCGGCCTGGTGTATGAGTCGTTAGTGGTCAGCGGGAACTTCCGCTACCGGTATCTGAAAGGGAAAAAACAATTGGTCGATGATTTTCCTTCCTGCAATCTGCTGGTCCGAAAAGAAATTTTTACGGCCCTGGGAGGATTTCAGACAAATTTCTGGCCCGGGGAAGACACTATTTTGTGTCTGGAGATCACAAAAAAACTCAAGAAAAAAATCGTCTATGATCCGGAGGTGCTAGTGTTTCACCACCGCAGGCCTTTGTTTTTCCAACACTTAAAGCAGATCATGCGCTATGCCCAGCACCGGGGGTATTTTGTTAAACATTTTCCTCAGACGTCTCTGCGATGGCAGTATTTTGTTCCGTCTGCTTTTGTTTTGTGGTTGTTCCTCGGATTTCTTGCGTTGTGGGCGACGCCGCTAGGGCCGGTCTACGGTATTTTTGTCTTAATATATCTGGCACTGGTTTTAGCCGCTGCCTTCCAGCGACGCGCTGTTAAGTTGACGCTGGCCGTGGCCACAGGGATTGTGTTGACGCATTTCTGGTACGGAATATTTTTTCTTACGGGCTTATTGCAACCGAAACTCAAAGAAGAAGCTTGACCATGAAAGTTGCCATTGTCTATCCGCCACTGCCATCTGAAAAAGGCGTGCCGCTTTTGTCTCAAAACAGACAGTTCCAGTATTT
>JAZDLY010000098.1:0-2043 GCA_043801485.1 Candidatus Omnitrophota bacterium
GCGCCAAAGAAGCGGTTTATGCGACCAAGAACCGGAAAATCGGCGTCATCGGGACGCGCGCGACCATCAACAGCCGGGCTTATGAAGAAGAGATCAAGCGGCTTGATTCGGGCGTTAAGGTTTATAGTCAGGCGTGCCCCATGTTCGTGCCGATCGTCGAAGAGGGCTGGGTGACTGATGAGATCACGACCAGGATTGCGGAAAAGTATCTGGCGCCGCTCAAAGAAAAGCATGTCGACACGTTGATTTTGGGTTGCACGCATTATCCGCTTTTGAAAAAGCGTATCCAGCAGGTCATGGGCAAAGGCGTGACATTGATCGATTCTGCCCAGCAGGTGGCCGTTGAAGTCAAGCAGGTCTTAAGTCAGGAAGGGTTGTTGAATCAGAGCCGGAACAGGCCCAGCCGGGAATATTTTGTTAGCGACGAAGTTGCCATTTTTAAAAATGTGGCAAAGATGTTTTTAGGGTCAGAGTTGACCGAGGTACAAAAAGTCCATGTTTGAGATTTGTGTGATATCGGATTTCAGCGCGGCCCATAACCTTAGGGGTTATCAGGGTAAATGCGAAGCCCTGCATGGCCACAACTGGACCGTGGAGCTGGTTGTGGCGGCGCGGTCGCTGGATCAAGCCGGGATGGTCCTTGATTTCAAGCACGTTAGAGAATCTATAAAAAAAGTCTTGGATCTCCTGGACCACAAATACCTCAACGACGTTATGTATTTCAAAAAGGCTAATCCCACGTCGGAGAATATCGCAAAATTTATTTTCAGAAAAATAAAAGACCAGCGGCTGCATCGGCGTGTCCGCATCCTCTCTGTGAAGGTGTGGGAAACAGCCAACAGCTGCGCGGTGTATCGTGAGAATTGAAAACGGCCTGCCTGCCGTCAGGCAGGCCGTTGTTCTTTTGTCAGGAGGTCTGGATTCGGCCACAACACTTTATCTGGCCAGAAAAAAGGGATTCAGGCCTGTGTGTTTGATCTTTGATTACGGCCAGCGGCATAACAAAGAAATGAATTCCGCCAGGCGGCGTGCTCGCAAGGCGGGTTGTCACGCGCAGGTTTTAAAGATTCAGTTGCCTTGGAAAGGTTCGAGTCTTCTGGATCGCCGCCTGGATATTCCCGCAACGGTCGAGCGTGCACAACATATTCCTTCAACTTATGTGCCGGCACGCAATACCATTTTTTTGAGTTTTGCGCTTTCGTTCGCCGAGACGATCGGCGCACGAGATATTTTTATCGGCGCCAATGCCTTGGATTATTCGGGTTATCCGGATTGCCGGCCGGAATATTTTGCCGCATTCAACCGTTTGTCTGCCTTAGCCACAAAGTGCGGCGTCGAACATAAGTCCGTACGCATTCATGCGCCGCTGATTGATTTGAAGAAATCACAGATCATCGCCTTGGGCAAACAGCTGGGCGTGCCGTATGAGCTGACCTGGTCGTGTTATCGGGGAGGCAAGCAACCCTGCGGCCGTTGTGACAGTTGCGTATTGAGGGCCAAAGGCTTTTCAGAATCAGGCATCCCAGATCCTCTTTTGAGTTAATGCAACAAAAGAGCCTGTCTCATTTGTTGCATTAAGGTGGAAGGATGAAAGCAAAGATTGCCGAAATTTTCGAAAGTGTCCAGGGCGAAGGCATTTATGCCGGCGAGAAACAGGTGTTTGTCCGGTTTTTTGGTTGCAACCTGACATGCGGTTTTTGCGACACGCCCCTGACGACATTCAAGGAATACAGCGTCGCAGAATTAAAAGAAGAGATTGCCACATTCACCGGATATTATGCCTTGAGCCTGACCGGCGGTGAGCCGCTCCTACAGGCTGATTTTTTGAAGGACTTCTTAGGACAGATCCGCGGCCTGGATGCAAAAATTTATCTGGAGACCAACGGCACTTTGGCCGGAGAGCTCAGCAAGATCGTTGACCTGGTCGATATTATTGCCATGGATTTTAAGTTACCGTCGTTTTGTGGCCAGGAATACTGGGTTGAGCACGAGGAATTTTTAAAAAGCGTGAAGGCGAAAGACGTTTTTGTGAAAGTGTGTGTG
>JAZDLY010000052.1:0-2136 GCA_043801485.1 Candidatus Omnitrophota bacterium
GGCTGTAGGTGATGACCGGGGGATGTTCGCAGGTGATGATGGTGTTGGGTGCCCTCCCCCGCAAAACATCCTGAACAAGGATGCGCTGCCGCGCTAAGCAGGTTTCGTAATCAATCATTCCTAAATCCAGGATTTGACAATCGCAGATTTTAAACATGGTCATTCAAACGCCTTGGCTACTTCGCCTAAGATCTCCGAAACGCTCGGATGCGCCAGGATTGTATCTTTTAATCCCTGAATGGGAATTTTGTTTTTCATCAAAATGGAAAACACGTTAATGAGCTCAGTTGCCTGAGGGCCGATGATACTAGCTCCCAGGATCAAACGGTCTTTTTCGTCAACCATCACCTTCACGAATCCTTCAGTTTCTTCCAAAATATGGGCCATGCCGACTGCCAGATAGTGCGCGCTTTGGACGCTGTAAGGTGTTTTGGCGTCTCTGATGGCATTTTCACTCAAGCCAATAAAAGCCACTTCCGGCGCTGTGAAAACACTCGAAGGCACACAGGAATAATCACGATTTTTTGGTTCGGAAAACATATTGTGAACAGCCAGCTCCCCTTCGTAGCTGGCCACATGAGCCAGCATCATGCCTCCGATACAATCTCCAACCGCAAAAATATGGGGCAAGCTGGTTTTCAACTGGTCGTCGACCTGAATAAATCCTTTGTCCATGGTCAGGCTAAAGCCCTTCTCAAAGGTATTCTCCAGAAAGCCGCGCCGGCCGACGCATAAAAAAATCTTATCGTAATCGCTGCGATTAAGATCTTTGAAACTTTTTCCCAAAATAACCTTGATCCCGTCTTTCTGAAATAACTGCTGAAGTTTCTTGCACGTCTGGATGTCAAAGCCGGGCAAAAGTTGCGACTTGATCTCGACAATCGTCACCTGCGCGCCCAATTTTTTGAAAATAGAGGCAAATTCACAGCCGATGGCGCCCGCACCGACAATCAGGATGCTGCGAGGCAGGCGGTCAAACTCCAGGACATCATCGCTGGAGAGCACTTGATTGTGGTCTAATTTTAAATCCGGCAATTCTGCCGCCAGAGACCCAGCCGCAATCAAGATGAATTTGGTTTCAAGCGGAATGCCGTCTACGGAAACACGGCCGTCGGCGCCGACGACAGCCCTGCCCTGCTGAAAATCAATCGTGTTGACTTTCAGGTGATAGAGCATACCGTCCAAGAGGCGCAGGACCACTTCGTTTTTCTTTTTCTGGATTTCGCCAAAGGGCAGGCCTTGCTTGGAATACCGAGCCAGGGCCTTGGTGGGAATGCAACCCCGGTTGAGGCAGGTGCCGCCGATGTCTTTTTCTTCGATGAGACAAACCTTCTTGCCGGACTTGGCCGCTTTAAGCGCGGCGTTGAAACCAGCCCAACCGGCGCCGATCACACAGACATCGTAGCTGACAGAAGGATTGATCAAAGCTTAAGAACCTTTAAGGATTCTTTGATGGACTGAGCACAGCGCTGAAACGCCTTTTTTTCTTCGGGATTCAAATCCAATTCGATAATCTTTTCGATGCCAGCGGAACCAATGAGCGCAGGCACGCCTAAACAGACATCACGCACGCCGTATTCTCCCTCTAAAAAAACACTGACCGGGATTTCCCGGGGGTGGCCTGAAAGAATTGTTTCCGCAATTTCAAACAAGGCTGCCGAAGGACCGTAAAAAGCGCTACCCGTATCATAAAGAGACACAATCTCGGCTCCGCGTCGCCTGGTCTTCTCCTCAAGGGCAACAACATCATTGGCATCCAGAAGTTCTGTCAGGGACTTACCCCTGACTTTTGCCAGGCGTGACAAAGGCAACATACCCTCGCCGTGAGAGGCAATCACCAAAGCCTCGATATATTCGACACTCACGAACAATTTTTTGGAAATGAGGTTGGCAAATCGCGAACTGTCAAGGCTGGACCCCATGCCGAAAAGCTTAAAGCGGTTAAAACCTGTGGCTTTTAACGCGACATAAGTCATGGCATCCAGAGGATTGGTCACGACGATCACAATCGCGTCTTTGGTATAACGCGTGATCCCCTGTGCCACGGTGCTGATCACCTGGGAATTCTTAAACAAAAGGTCTTCGCGGGTCATCCCGGGCTTGCGGCTAAAGCCGGCGGTCACGATCACGATGTCG
>JAZDLY010000054.1:0-6259 GCA_043801485.1 Candidatus Omnitrophota bacterium
CGCCACTAAAACATCGGCGGATGTCACTGAATCTTCATGAGTTAGATATTTTTTGGCGGATGACCCGCCAAAGTTTTAATGGCGGGTACATGTAGGTTAGGCGAATTCTAAAATTTAAGTGTTCCATATGAAACCAAATAAGTTGTATCAAATCTCCGCGTTTGGACAAGGAGCAATCCTCTCATGAAGTACGGCCATTTTTCACCTGACGGATTGGAATTTATCATTACAGATCCCGCAACCCCGACCCCGTGGATCAACTACCTCACCAACGAAAAATACTGCGCCATCATTTCCCAGACAGCCGGCGGTTATAGTTTTTACAAAGATTGCCGCACAGACCGGATCCTGCGCTGGGCGCCGGATAACAAAAATGTTGATCGGCCCGGCCGTTATATCTACGCCAAAGAAATCAAAGACGCAAAATCAGCGTCGAAAGTCTGGTCGTTGACCTATCAGCCGCTGCGCGCCGAACCCGATATGTTTGAATGCCGTCATGGCTTAGGGTATACGACAATCACCACAAAGCAGAGCGGGGTGCGGTCGCAGGTGACGTATTTTGTTCCCGAGCATGATGATTGTGAACTCTGGATTGTGACATTGACCAACGAATCCGGCAAAGCGAAAAAATTAGAGCTCTATCCTTACGTGGAATGGCTCGTCGGTGATTATCAAGAGGAACTCCGGTACCGCAACATTATGAATCTCTACAACCGCATGTGGTACGACAAAACGCACCACATGATTTTTGGTTGGAAGACGGCGTTCTGGCAGGGCATGAATATTAAGGAATTCAAGCATTACTCTTTCTTTGCAACCAATCTTGACGTCAAAGGCTATGCGACCCGCAAGCAGGAATTTCTGGGCAGGTACAACAGCGAAGAAAAACCACAGGCGATCCTGGAGGGGCCTTTTAAGAACAGCGAGCTTTGTTCCGGGGAGGATGGCATCGCGTGTCTCAAGCACGTGGTTAAGTTAGAGCCCAAGCAAACCAAAGAGTTTGTGGTGATTCTGGGAGCTGCCGAAGGGCAGGCCAATTGCATTAAGCTCATCGAGAAATACAGGGATTTAAACCAGGCCAAGCGCGAGCTCCAGGCAACAAAGGATCTATGGAAGAATCGCATTGTCGGTAACATCGTGGTCAAAACGCCGGACAGCGATTTTGACACCATGGTCAATGTCTGGGTCAAATATCAGGTCTATATCTGCAATCTCTGGTCGCGCTCGCCTTCGTTCTACCACGAAGGTTCAGGCGGCCGCGGCTACCGGGATTCCTGCCAGGACTCTGAATCCATTGTTTCCATCTACCCGGAGCTTACCAAAAAAAGAATAATGCACTTGGCCTCGCTCATCCGTCGCGACGGCACATCTGCCCCCGGCTGGTCGGACACCTCAGGGCCTGCG
The DNA here is from genome assembly GCA_043801485.1 of Candidatus Omnitrophota bacterium. Classification (GTDB taxonomy): domain Bacteria; phylum Omnitrophota; class Gorgyraeia; order Velamenicoccales; family Velamenicoccaceae; genus JAZDLY01. The sequence goes on from JAZDLY010000054.1 coordinate 1,405, forward strand.
CAGCACCGCCCGAACAAAGACCATCAAGTGTGGTTGACGGCAACCGTGCGCGCCTATATCCAGGAAACAGGCGACAAGGAGATCCTTTTTGAGTATGTGTCTTATCTCAAAGACAAATGGATCAACGGCTGGGAAAAGGATCCCGCGCACCGCGGCGGCGCTAAGACAGACGGCGAAGGAACGCTCTTGGAGCACTTGGAGAAAAATCTGAATTATTGTTTTAACGACGTCGGAGAGCTTGGCTTGCCGAAAATAGGCCATGCGGACTGGAACGACGCGATTGATGCCGCCGGAAAGAAACATCGCGGAGAAAGCGTGTGGCTGGCGCAGGCGTTGGTGCGTTCTTTGAGGTATTTTGTGGAATTGGCAGAGCTGGCCGGCGACAAACCGAAAGCTGAAGAATTCCAGCATAAAATCAAGACCATGGTCGAGCGGATCAATGAGCTCTGCTGGGACGGCGAGTGGTACAAGCGGGGTTTCACGGACGACAACATTGCCTACGGCACAAAAGATTATGATGAAGGAAAGATTTTTTTGAACACGCAGGCCTGGGCTATTTTGGCAGGCGCCGTAGAAGGGGAGCGCCTGAACACCGTGCTTAAATCCGTGGACAAGTACCTCGACGGGCCGCACGGCCTGGCCCTTTTTTATCCGGCGTTCAGCAAGTTCCATCCGGAGCTCGGCCGCATCAGCATGTTTTCCGAAGGCACCAAAGAAAACGCGGCGGTGTTTTGCCATGCGGCGCACTTCATGATTGTGGCGATGTGCCTGGCCGGCAAAGGCACGCGCGCTTACGAATCCATGATCAAGATCATGCCCAACAAGCAGAAGAATTATGACCTTTATAAATCCGAGCCTTATGTCTATGCCGAATATCTCGTTGGTCCGGAAAACCCTTACCGCTATGGCGAGGGGCAGTTTACCTGGGTTACAGGTACGTCCGGCTGGGCGTTTATGGCTGCCACCGAATGTATCCTGGGCGCGCGCCGGGATTACGAAGGTTTGAGGGTTGATCCCTGTATTCCTTCGAACTGGAAGAAATGTTCCATCCGCCGGCCGTTCCGCGGCGATGTGTATGAGATCGATATTGAAAACCCAAGAGGGATTGAAAAAGGCATCCGCGAGCTTTATGTCGACGAAGAGCTTATGGACGGAAATCTTATTCGTCCGGTCGGCGACGGCAAGACCCACAAGGTCCGCGTCGTCATGGGCTAGCCGTTAATGATACAAAAGGGACAGACCCTTTTGTATCATTAACCGAGATAAATGGGGGAGATATGAAAAAGAGTTTTCTGAAAACGATGATCGGGATTTTGGTTTTGGGAGCTGCAGGATGTGGGCAGCCAGCTTCACAAACATCTGCGCCTGGTTCGGCCCAGGCGGCCAAAAAGATCGTTGTCTGGCACTGGATGACAGACCGCGATGAGGCGTTTTTGGAGTTAGCCAAACAATATGAACAAAAAACCGGCGTGAAAGTCAGTCTCGAGCTTTACGCGCCATCAGACGCTTATTCCCAGAAAGTGCGCGCTGCGGCCCAAGCCAAGGCCCTGCCGGACATCTACGGCCTTTTGGGCGAGAAGCGCGATTTTGCGGCTTTTATCAAGGCAGGCCATGTGGCGAGTCTAACGCAGGACATGAATGCCGACGCCGCTGCCTGGAAAAATTCGATTTTTGAAAAGGCGCTGGCAGTCAACGTATTTGAAGAGGGCAATGTGTTTGACGTGCCAGCCGGCATTTACGGCGTGCCGATCGATGTCATGAATATCCAGATGGTTTACAACAAGAAATTGTTCAAAAAGGCCGGGCTTGATCCGGACAAGCCCCCCATGAGCTGGGAGGAGTTTGTCAGTGCCTGCGAGAAGCTCAATGCCGCCGGCATCCAGGGCCTGGTCAGCGGTTGGGGCGAGATCTGGATGATCGATTGTCTGGCGTCGAACTTCGCCTTCAACATCATGGGACCGGAAAAAGTTTTTAGCACCCTGCGTGGTGAAGTACCTTATTCTGATCCGGATTGGGTTAAGGTTTTCAGTCTTTTTAAAGAAATGGCGGACAAAAAAATGCTGGCCAGCGGTATTGTTACGATGGTCAACAAGAGCGCCGAGCAGAGTTTTGCCAACGAGCGCGCGGCATTTGCCTTCAACGGCTCCTGGTGCGTCAATGTCTACCACGGCATGAATCCGAACCTGGATTACGGCGTGATGTTGCCGCCAAAGATCAATTCCAAAAATCCCGTTTATATCTGGGGTGGCGGTGGTTCATCGTTTCTGGTCAATGACCGCTCCAATGTTAAGGCCGAGACAATCGCGTTTTTGAAATGGTTGACAGACCGCGAGCAAGAGGCGTTTCTGGCAGAAAAAACACGCAATCTGCCCTCGAATAAAAAGGCGCTGGCCAAAATCCCGGAAATCCTGGCGGATTTTGCCAAAGGGATGGAGAACGTCACGCATCCCAATGTCTGGCCAGCCAACGAATTGCCCAAAGTGATCGAGCGTTTTGACAAAGGGATACAGTCCATTATCATCGGCGAGAAGACGCCTCAGCAGCTTGGAGAAGAGCTGGCGGCGCTCAAAGCCGAGGAAATGGCCAAAAAGAGGAATCAATAGATTATCATGGCAGCGATCTTAGCCAATAACGTCAGGCGATTGTACAATTTCCTGCAGGGTCTATCCGCCAGGCAGAAGATTGTGGCGGGTATTTTGTTCGTTGTGCTCCTGGAGATGTCTTTCTTAAAATTCCACGCGTCGCAGATTTTCTGGTTTGCCGCTTATGGATTGGTAACGCTGTCTTTGTTTTTTCTTCTGGCCGCAAATATCGCCAAAAAAACATTTTCGGCATTTGTGTTCGTTGTGCCGGCCCTGGCAATTTTTTCGATTTTTTACATTTATCCGTTCCTGAAGGTGTTGCATTTGAGTCACAATGCCTGGGACGGAATTTCTCCAACGATGAGCTTCATTGGGTTCGGTAACTTTAAAGAAATCTTCCAGGACAAAATCTGGTGGCAGTCCATGCGCAATGCCGGCTACATCACCCTGATCGCTCTGACATTTCAAAATATTCTGGCGCTGTCTCTGGCTTTGGCATGCGACCGTCAGATCAAGGCCGGGAATTTCTACCGTGTCATTTTTTTCATCCCGCCGGTCTTATCCGAGATCGTGGTCGGCCTTATCTGGCGCTGGATTTACGACGGCGATTATGGATTGCTCAATCATGCACTCCTGGCCATGGGCTTTAAGGATTTGGTGAGGAACTGGCTCTCTGATCCCAACACGGCCCTGTCGGCCGTAGCCATCATCCACTGCTGGAAAGGCTTTGGCTGGGGATTCATGATTTTATTGGCAGGCCTGCAGACCATCCCCAAAGAGCTCTATGAAGCCGCGCGCGTGGACGGCGCCAATGCCTGGCAGAGTTTTAAAAACGTGACGATTCCCTTGATGATTCCGGTGTTTGTGCTGGTGACGATTTTGACCATTTTGGGAACCATGCAGGTGTTTGTCCTTATACTGTCGATGACCGGCGGAGGACCCGGATACCATACGGAAGTACCGGTGACCAGGATTCTGGCGTCCATGCAGGGCTCATCCATGTTCGGATATGCCTGTGCCCAGGGCATTACTTTTGGCGCTATTTTAGCCATGGTGTCGTTCGCGCAGATCGCGATTTCGCGTAAACTAAAACAGGCTTAAACAAGTCTAAATATATAGGGAACACTATGAGAATCAACCGATACACATTCGCAAATTCGTCGATTACGGTTTTTGTCCACGTGTTTTTGGTCCTGGTGGCCGCTACCTGTATTTTTCCGCTTTTGTGGATGTTTGGCTCCAGTCTCAAGACACAGTCGACCGTGTTTTCGGACATGAGCATTATTCCTCGTGCCATGCACTGGGAAAACTTTTATCTGGCCTGGACCAAGGGCGGGTTCGGCATGTATTTCTTGAACAGCCTTTTTTACACGGTGGTTGTGGTCTTCGGCATCGTCATTATTTCGTCGTGGGCCGCCTATGCCTTTTCGCGCATGAACTTTCCGGGGAAAAACATCCTGTTTTTTATGTTCCTGGCAGCCATGATGATCCCCTTGCCGGGCAGTTTTGTCCCCCTTTACGTTTTGGTCAACACGGTGCGCAACCTGTTGTTGAATTTCCTGGCGAATGCGTCGCCCTTTTTGCTCAAAATTCTTCCCGGCAGCTTTGTCACGAGTATGGTAAACTTTATAGAGAATCAGCTCTATCCCCGCACGGCCTATATCTTGTGCATGATCAACGTCGGCCTGTCATTCAGCATCTACATGCTGAAGACCTTCTTCGACAGAATGCCTAAGGAATTGGAAGATGCAGCCAGGATTGACGGCTGCAACCGTTTGGGGATTTGGCGCCACGTGGCCCTGCCTTTGGCCAAGCCTGCGATCGCCGTCATTGTCATCTATAATGCCTTAAATGTCTGGAACGAGTATATTTTGGCGAATCTCATCCTCTCGTCCAAAGACCTGATGCCGCTGCAACGAGGCCTCATGGTTTTTCAGGGGGAGCACATCACGCAGTACCCCTTGCTCATGGCCGGCATGACAATTACGGTTCTGCCGATTTTGATCATCTATCTGCTCATGCAGAAGTTCATCATCAAAGGCATCACCGCCGGTGCGGTGGTGGGATAAGGCAGTCGATGGTCAGTAGTCGATAGTCCATAGAAAAAAGAAAGAAGAGAAAAAGAATGCGTCAACATAAAAATTTTAAATTGACAAAAACAATTTATATTCTGGTTTTTTCCATGGTCTGTGGACTGTGGACTATGGACTGTTTTGCTCAAGACGCAACAGTGGCCAATGAGATTGCCGTCGAGGTGTCAGCGACGGTGGTGG
>JAZDLY010000067.1:0-30031 GCA_043801485.1 Candidatus Omnitrophota bacterium
AGCAATCGTTCGGGCGCACCGAGCCGCTCTTCGCCGATCTTGGCTGAGCCCTTGTCGCCGACCATCTCTAAGTAAGCGGCGATGTCGCAAACATTCCACGAGCGGTGCCCGTCACGATGGGAATGCGCTGCAACACCCAAACCGATATAATCACCACCCTGCCAGTAATTCAGGTTGTGGCGACAAGCAAATCCGGACCTGGCAAAATTGCTCACTTCATAATGCTCAAAGCCACTGTCTTTGAGCAAGGTCGCGACCTGTTCGTAATGCGCGGCCTGTTTTTCAGGTGGGGGCGCTGCAATCTTCCTGCGGTAAAACTCCGAATCTTCACCGATTGTAAACGAATAAAGAGAAATGTGCTCTGCAGCCAAAGCTGCAAGACCTGCCACATCACGCTCGATCTCCTCAGGGCACTGGCCTGTCAAAGAATAGATAAGATCCGTGTTGATTTTTTGAATTCCAGCTTTCCTCAAGACGTCAAACGACGAGCGCCCCTGACGGGCTGTGTGAGGCCGTCCGAGATATTTGAGCTTGTTGTCGTCAAGAGACTGCAAACCCAGACTCATGCGATTGACACCCAACTGTTGCAGGCCAACAGCCTTTTTCAAATCAAAGGTCGCGGGATTGGCTTCCATGGTCAGCTCAACATCCTCTGTTAAGATAAAACGAGACCGCACCAGAGCCAGGATTTTCTGGATTTCTTCCATCGGCAAGTGGGTCGGGGTTCCGCCGCCGATGTAAACCGTTCGGATCTCTGTGCCCTGATACATCCTGGCCTCAAGATCCAATGCCTTGACATAGGCCGGAATCAGCTCGTCTTGGTTGGCAAAAGACGCAAAAGAACAATAAGCGCATTTTGATTTACAAAACGGAATATGAATGTAGAGAGAAATGTCCATGGAATCCATAGTGTTGCCTGTGGCCGCACGCACAAGCGTAATACCTGAATGTGATCCTGCTACGCCAAGAAACTTTCGTTCTTGGCTTCGTAGGATTCATCCGCGTGATCTCCTGCGAAGGCGGATGATTTGGTTTGCTTCTAAGCTTTATTATAATATAATTAAGGCTATGAATCAGAAAATCCTTTTGCTACTGACCCTGGCCCTTTTGCTGGCCCTGGCAGCACCCGTTTTTAGCCTTTCTGCCGAAGAACCTGACCCGAACATCCAAAGAGATTATTTCACCGAAGTCCTGATGGGACCGTGGACCGCAGACCATGCCATGTTCATCCTCCTGGATGAATTCGTGAGCCTCGCCGACAAATACAAAATCAAACTCACGCTTTTATTCTCCCCGGCATGGGCCCGGATGATTTTAGACGATCCGGCCAAATTGATTCGGGTTGGGTTGTGGCAAGGCCAGGGCCATGAGATCGGCGGCTATCACCTCGGTCCGGACACGTTACCGTGGGACGGCTATTGTGACCTTCTCAACGATGAAATCCAACACCTGCGGAAAAACCGTCCGATCACACAACCCAAAGAACAACAGATCGCCGCACTCGAACGCTTTACGGGCAACATGGATGAATTTGTGGACCTCATCCAAAAAGTCTCGGGAAGAAAAATAAAAGTCATCGCGTCCACAACGCAAGAGCTTGAGTGGCCGCTCAACGTCCCCTACGCCGTCGCAGGTCGTCAGGTCGCCGAAGCCGTGAGCATTCCCAGCCGCATTGAGGCCGCCGGAGAAAAAATTACCAAAGTCACGGCCGCTGCCCTGCGGTGGGATACCGAAAGTCCACAAGAGGCTTTCAAAGACCTGGAGCGTGAATATTTCTCCTCTAAACCTGGAATATTCGGCTTAGTCTTGCGCGATCTGGATTTTGCGAAAAATCCGAAATTGATCGCAGCGTGGTTTAAATTCCTGAATTTTGTCGATCCGACCGGCTCGCGCAGCAAGATCATTTCCCGGGGAATCGAAGACACTTTGACTCACAACACAACCTCGCAAGAGATGATCGAGCGCTCTGCCTTCGGTTTTCATACGTCCGTTGTCGTTCCTGCCCTCCAATACAACCTGCTGCGACCCTTTGATGCTGCGGTTGATATCGGCGTACGCTGGGAACGGCCGTCTCTTTATTTCACACAAACCAACATCCAGCACAATCCTGTCAGCGAACGATATTTTTGGACAAAACACGACCGCCTGGTCAAGCTTCTCCCTGATTCCATGAGAACGATGGCCAACATCACGATCGGCAACCCCCGGCAGGATAGCTATTACTATCGCTATGCGGTTGACAACACGACATTGATGCCCCTCAACCGCCAGGCTTATCAACGTTTTGTCCGGGCTGTTGTGGATCGCTATGACGGCAACGGGCAGAACGACATGCCGGGCCTGAAGAACCCCATCCGCATCTGGCAGGTGGACAACGAACCGCCACATGGTTTGCGCGATTACGCCGTGCTTTTGGAGCTGACGTATGAGGCCATCAAAGGACAAGACCCGCAGGCCAAGGTTGTGATCGGCGGTGTCCCGGGCATGCCACCTGTTGAAAACTATATCGAAGAATTCGAAAAAAACTTTATGCCGATCCTGCGCGAGGTGGCTGAATCCGGACACACGCCTTTTGATATTTTCGACATCCACTGGTATGGCAACGCCACCGACGATTATCTTGGCATCAAGCAGGTTTTCAAACACATCAAAAACCGTCTCTCTGAACTTGGTCTGGAGCCTCCGGATGGCTATTGGGTGACAGAAATGGGCACATATAGCGGAGATCCCCAACCGTGGCCTCGTGTCAACTTCGCCTATCAAACCGAACGGCAGCAGGCTGCGGACCTGGTCAAGCGTTACGTCACTTCACTCTCTCTAGGCATCAAAAAAATCTTTATGGCCTTTGGCCTGAAAGAGGGCTTTCGAAACAACGGATATTATTTCGATTTTACTGGTCTGATTTACGACGGGTTTCAGAATAACGATCAGGGTCGCGGCGTCAGGAAACTTGGCTACTACACCTATAAAAAAATGACTGAAGTTCTGGAAGGATCAGATTGGGATACGATGGAATCGTTGAAAGAATCCGACGGCCTTTATCTGTTTCGCTTGTACAAAAACAAGAAAAAAATCTGGATCGCCTGGACCGACCTGCCTCAAGGCGCGACCATCGTCATCCCCGCCATCGCCGCCGAGCGCGTGACCGTGACAGACGCCCTGCCAAAATCCGAATACGGCAAAAACGTCAAAAGTTACCAAACGGCCTTCCGCCAGGAAACAAAACACCCCCGCGAGGGAACCATGGCCATCAACCTCACCGACAGTCCCGTCTACGTCCAAGAAATCTAACCTCAAGTCCTCGTCAACAAAAAAGCCAAGGCTCATAAGCCTTGGCTTTTGAAACATTAAGGTGTGGATACTCGTACTCGCTATGGCGTCCCTAAAGGGATTTCCTTCGGTCACTCTGTCGTGCCATGACCGCTCGTACAAGTATCCACCAAATTTTTGCTTGTCGCAAAAATTTGTTGGAGGTGGCGGGACACTAACCTCCTTATTTCTAAGTAGCGTGGACTATCTCTTCATCCGCCTGTGTTCTGTGGCGGAGCCTGGCGTATTATAGAAAGATTAGATTTGTCATATTCACGATGACAGTCTTCCTATCTCCTCTTTTTCAAGAGGAAGTCTCTGCAGGGCTTGCACCCCTCAAGATTGCCCTCGTCTTCCTGCCTGTCTGCAGGCAGGTACGTTAGGGTTCCCTTGATGTAAGCCAGGTTTTTCATCCTGAATTACTTCAGGAGTCGACCTTTGATCGAACCCGCGTCCTTAAGTTTTCCAGCAAAAAGCGCTACATGTTTAGGTTATCTATTAATTTAGCCTGACAGACTCCGATAACCAGGATTGAGCCAGGCGAGTCTTTTAGAGTTTAATCTCAATGGATAAAGACGAAAACCATCAAGACGAGCCTGTGATCGGCGCCTGTTTTCCCCCAGGCAGAAAAAACAAGCGGTCTCGCTATATAGCGAGAGCTAACGCCGAAACTGCAGGAGCCGTTGCTCCGACAACAGGAGCATCGATTGAACCAGAAAGCAAGCTCTCTGATCCAGTTGCCTTTGCTTCCATAATCGGGTTGACAATGGCTTGTGCAGATTCGATTAAACGAGTGTTCTCGTCTGCGTTTAGTTGGTGCAAGGATTGTTGACGCGGCCAACCCTGCGTCCGCGACATGCTCCTTTTGCCAAAGAAACCTAAATCGAGCCCATTCACCCCCGACATCTCAAAGAACAAAAACCATCCCGATTCCCTATTCGCTGCGCAGATTTAATCTCTGGACCCAGAAATCTGCTTGCAGGGAACGGGATAAATTCGGCCATACAGCTTATGTTCACTTCGTTCCATAAGCTGTGGCCTCATTTAAAACGCAGGCTTGCGGACTAAACCCTTTATCTCTGCCTTCTGCAAATCCTGCCAGACCTCTCCCGTATATTTTTCCTCTTTGGAAAGGAACGAACTGTCCCGCAAATAGATATGATCGAACTCATTATAATTATACGCTAAAAACACGGTCTTGACAATATCTAGGACTGCCTGCCGCTTTTCCTCAGGCATCAGGTCAAACGGCACGGTATTGTACTCGATGGTGAAGCGTTTGTAGACACGCCACTCAATTTGCTTGGTCACGAATTCTTTGAGCGTGATATCGTGATAATCAACGTGGTTGCCTTCCACATCCTGATAAGAGACAGAACCCTTGGAACCCTCCCATCCTTCGGGGACCTTAATTTTTTCATTGGACCAGACCAGCCTGCTATAACCTTCCTTTGAAAAATCCAGGCAGACGGCATATGGTTTTAAATCTTCGAAATACCCGATGTGCCACTGGTCGGATTGATTCATTGGATCGGCAATATTCGTTGCCACCAGGACGAAAAATTTATACGGTGCGTCACAGCGCAGCTGGAGTTCGCGGATTTCCCGAAGGATCTTCTGGACAACAAATTTCAGTTCCGGAGGCTCCAGGATCCGGTAAGGGTTGAGTGAAGCGATTTGGTACTCCAAGAGCAAATCATTGTCTTTGGGCAGCGTCTTGGCCAACCCGCTCCTGGACTGTGCATAAGGCAAATAGACCCAGAGCGTATCGCCGACTGCCCTGCATTTTACAATTGCCTGAAATTTCTCTTTGCAGACGCGAGGCACAAGCTGCAGGAGGTCTGCCCTCTGGACTAAAGAATGATCCGCGCACCCAGCCAGAATGAGCCCGCATAAACACGTAAAAGCGATCAAGGTTTTTTTATTCATCATTCAACCGCCGGCCGTGACTTTCCAAACGACTTGAAGATTTCTTCCATCTGGTCATAATCGAGTTCTTCTTTGGCCAGCAATTCTGCGGCAAATTTATCCAAAAGCGGCCTCTCCTGCGTCAACAGCTGCTGAACTTCCACAACGCAACCTCCGATGACCTTTTGCACATCCCGATCCAGTTTTCCCTTGATCTCCTCGGACATCAAAGGCTCTGTGGAACGGTTGGTCAAAAATAAAGCTGAAAAATTCCCTAAAAATCCGCTATCGCCCATGCCCCATTCGTAGACCATCGAATGCGCAAGACTCATGATATTCTTAAAATCTCCGCCGGCACCGGCGGACGTGTAACCGTACTTTATTTTTTCCGCCACATAGCCGCCCAGAGAACATTTGATCTGAGCCACGGCTTCCCTTTGATCATAGGAAAGGGTTTCTTCTTTCTGGTGTGACCAGCTCACCCCTGCCGTGCGCTTGCGCGGAATGATGCTCACCTTAAAAACGTCTCTCTTGGGCTGCAAGAGATACGTCAAGATCGCATGACCCGCCTCGTGGTAGGCCGTGTGCTCCTTTTCCCGCTCGGAGAGCTGGATCCGCTGCCGCAGACCCAATTCAATGCGCTCCATCGCCTCGCTCAAGTCCTGCATCGCAACCATTTCCTTCTTGTTCCGGACGGCAATAATGGCTGCCTCCTGAACCATGTTGGCGATATCCGCCGGCGAATAGCCAACGGTAATGCGTGCCAGTTTGTCCAGCCGCACGGCGCCTTGATCGTATTGTATTTTTGCCAAATAATAATCAAAAAGCTTTTGCCTGTCTTCCAAATTCGGCAGATACACGTAGATCTTGCGGTCAAAACGGCCCGGCCGAAGCAACGCCGGATCGAAATAATCTTCCGGCATATTGGAGGCGCCGATGACCACGATGTTGTAATCCGCGTCTTTGCCCTTTAAACCGTCGAGCTCCGTCAACAGCTGATTGATAGTCTGGTTCCTGACACCCGGAGACTCGATGTCCCCGCCTCCTTGCGTCCGTTTTCCTCCGATGGCATCGAGCTCATCGATAAAAATGATGCAGCCGCCATGGACCTGCGACAATTCTTTGGCCTCCATGAACATCCTGCGCACGCGCATGGCGCCGACGCCAACGTACATCTCCTCGAATTCCGAACCCGACTTATAGAGAAAGGGCAGTCCGAATTCTGTTGCGATGGCACTGGCCAGATACGTCTTGCCGCACCCCGGTGGCCCCAACATGAGCAGCCCTTTGATAATCCTGCCGCCGATTTTCTGGACCTTGGCGCGGTCTTTGATCAGTTCAATGACTTCGCGTGCTTCCTGCTTGGTCTCATCCATGCCGATGACATCAGCCCAGGTAATGCCGGTCTTGATCGTCTGCCTCTCCGCAAGCCGAACGAGCTCCTTGGCAGGCCGTTCTTTACCGAAATCCTTAAAGACAGTCTCGATCTGATCATAATCCAGCTCGAGCTTTTCTGTCAACTCCTTGGCTATTTTCTCGACGATCGGCCAATTCTGACGCAAAAGGTTCGTGATCTCCTGGAAGCACAATTCCATGGTCTCTTCGACATCTTTGTCCAAGTCCTCCTGGATCATGTGAGAAACCCATTTGTTCTCAAAATTGCCCACATGGCCGGATTTGCCCATGCCCCAGCGCCAGACCATGTTGTGGGCCAACTCCGCAGCCTTGCCGAGATCTTTTTCGGAAGTGTCCGACGTCACGCCGAATTTAATCTTCTCGCAGGCATGGCCTGCCAGCGATATTCTGATTTCCGCGATCAGTAAATGTTTATCGCGGCTCAAGACCTCTTCTTTTTCCGTCAGCAATGCGCTGACCACATCTTTTCCGCGCGGGATAATCGTCGCCTTAAACACGTCTTTGGTCGGCACTAAAAGATAAGTCACCAGGATGTGGCCTGCCTCATAATAGGCCAGGCGGCTCTTTTCCTCATCGCTCATCTTGAATTTTCTCTTAATACCTAAAGAAATCCTCTCTCGCGCCTCCCTGATCTCGGTCCAGGTCACGGCCGGCTTCTTGTTTCTCTTGGCGATCATTTCGGCTTCGTGAACGATGTTGGCGATCTGTGCGGGCGAAGAGCCGACTGTGGCCCCAGCCAATTTATCCAAGCTGGCCGAGTCCTGGTCGTAATTGATCTTCGACAAATAGTACTCGAACATTTTTTTGCGGTCTTCCAAATCGGGAAGCTCGATCACGATTTTGCGGTCAAAGCGCCCGGGACGCAAAAAGGCCTGATCTAAGAAAGACTCCTGCACATTGGTCGCGCCGAAGACCACGACATTGTCTTTTTGGGACCTCAGGCCGTCCATCTCAACCAAGAGTTGGTTGAGCGTCGTGTTCCTCTCGGTCTGGCCGCCAAAGCCCATGTCCGTTGCCCGCGACATGCCGATGGCGTCAATTTCATCAATAAAGATAATGCACCCACCTTCTACGGATGCCAAATCCCGCGCCCTTTTAAAAAGCTTGCGCACGCGGCTGGCGCCGACACCGACGAACATCTCCGTGAATTCCGAGCCGGACATGGTCAAAAAGGGCAAGCCGGTCTCTGTGGCAATAGCCTTGGCCAGATACGTCTTGCCGCACCCCGGCGGGCCGAACAAAAGAACCCCTTTGAGAATCTTTTCCCCTGCCTTTTGTTGCTTGGCCCTGTCGCGGATAAGACCAACGACCTCCCCGGCCTCTTTCTTGGCTTCTTCCATGCCGATGATGTCGCTCCAGTGCACGCCGATGTCCTGGCCTTTAATAGCCCCATGGCTTAATTTGGCAAAGGAAGAAAACCCTCCGCCCCGGATGATATAGAGCCACATGAAACCAAAAAAGATGGCCTGGATGATGCCGGTCACCAGCATCATGTAAAACTGGAAAGGCATGCCGCCCACTGTGCGCTGCTTGGTGATGGCATCGATCGATTGCCATTCGTTGAGGCCCGCGTGGATAAAAACCGCCAGCGATACCACAATCGCCAGGAAAAAAACCGAAACGATGATCTTGATCCAGTGAAGCTTGAAAAACATCTTTAATTTTTTTTGGTCGATCATGGTGACTCCTTTTATCGTTTTATCCTCTGGGAACGACGCATTTCCCGTTCGATTTCTTTTTTCTTGATATCCTGCCGACGGTCGTAAAGTTTTTTCCCTTTGGCCACGGACAGAGCGACCTTAACAAGACCCTTTTTACTAAAATACATCCTCATCGGCACAAGCGTAAAACCACGCTGGGAAACCTGGGTGATGAGTTTTTTGATCTGGGACCGATGAAGAAGCAGGCGCCTGGGTCGCGTGGCCTCTTCTTTAAAATAACTGGCCTTCTCGTACGGTGTGATGTGGCAGTTGTGTAAAAAAATCTCCTGGCCTTCGATCCTGGCAAAAGCATCATCGATCGAAGCCCTGGCCTCCCGGAGCGACTTGACTTCGCTACCCCTTAATTCAATGCCGCATTCCAGCGTATCCAAGACCGCGAAATCGCGAAAGAGTTTCTTATTGGAAGAGATTACTTTTTCTTCAGGCATAATAATTTAGCATGTTTAAGGGCAATTTTCCAGCCCGCGTCCTGTTAAAAAAAACGACCATAAACCATCCAGAACAATATCAGGATCACCGGCAAACTGACGATGCTCGCCAGATGACCGTAGAAAATTGCCTGGTGAACCAGGTGGTCCTGGCGGTCCTGGCTTTTACTGATCACCGACAGCAGGGCCGCCGGCGGCATGGCGGCCTGCAGCAAAATAAAAAGCCCTAAAAGCGGCTCAAATTTAAAGGCGAGAACAACCCCTAGAAAAATAAGGGGCAAAAGCACAAGCTTGATTCCCAGGGCAACAGCCAAGGGCCTTGCCAACGACGACACTTTCGATTTCAATGACGCCAGGTTACCGCCTACGACCAAAATCGATAAAGGAATCGCGGCCCGGCCAATCACAGAGGCTGAGCGAATCAAGACAGGCGGCAGCAGCTTGTCTGCCTTTAAAAAAACGACGACCAGAGCCAATAACGTGGCCATCACAGGTGCGTTAAAGATATTCCTGGCGTTGAAGCGCCTGCTACAGGTTTCTGACAAAAGACAGAACCCAAACGAAAAAATGGTCATGTTAAACCCGATCAGGAATAAAAATATATAGATAAACATTTCCTGCGCCGGGCCGGCCGGCAACAGGGCCGCAACCAAAGGCAGCGGCAAGTAGCCGGAATTCTGAAAAGAAGTCACACCTAAAAATTCTCCGCGATGCGCCTTAAAGGCAGGTGCCGCGGCCAAGGCCAAACTTCCTAAGAAATATCCGCAGGCCGTGATCAAAAAACTCAAAATAGGGAATACCCACCAGTCCGGATAGAGTGAGAAACTGAAGCGCTGGACAATCTGCGAAAACATAAAAAGAGGCAAAAAGAATTTTATGACGGCATCGCTGAGCATTTTCAAGTCCGTTTCGCGGACCCAGGCCCGCCGCACAAACCAAAATCCGACAGCGCCAAGCGCCACCAGCTGCGCAATTGCCCCAACAATAGTCCTGATTGCCTCAAACAACATCATATTTAGCTCTGGACTTCAATCTGCCACGGGTTGGACACAATGATTTCCGGTTTTCCATTATACTCTTTGATCAATCCAAACACACGCACATTCCTGGCTTTGTAAAATACAGGCGGGTCAATGCCCTCCCGCTCAAACAACCCAAGATCATTTTTAAAAATTACAAACACAATGCCGTCGGTTTCCAGACGGATCACCTTGGCGCTTTGCCGCACGCGCTTGATAAGTCCCGTCACTGTTTTGCGCTCTCCGATATGCGCTCCAGCTTCTTGTGAATCAAGACTTAGGTCGATAGACCAAAGGCCGACGCGCTTTCGCTTGGCTTCGTTGAGCGCTGCCACAAGGCGATCCACGTATTTAATATTTGGGCTAAAGGTATAGAGATACGCAAGCCCCTGCCGGAGCAGCTCCTCCTGAACCATCACCTCGCGCCCGCCTTCTTGAACAAAACAATAAGCCAGCAATCTCTGATACTTGTCCTGTTTTTGCACATCGAATTCAAGACGCACGGACTTGCCAAGGACCAGGCCAACATTCAATTGCCTGGCTTCTTGGCCGAACGGTTCAACCACATCCCGCCAACCTGCCTCTGTTTTTCGGTGGGTCTCAGGGCAGTCGATGCCGATATAGCGCAACGGCTTACCATTGGACAACTCCACTGTATCTCCGTCCACCACCGTGCGAACCAAAACTCGGGTATAATCAACAGGCTGGCCCTTAAAAAACAGGGCCGCCAGCGCCACGAACAACGGGACAAGGATTTTGTAGGAAGTTTTCTTTAACTTAGGGCGGCGGGAACGCACGGCCTTACATCAGTTGCTGGACGATCTTGACAAAAACTTTTTCGGCTGTTCCCAGGCGAGGAAAAATTCCTTTGCGCGCTTTGACTTTGATCCGCGTGGCTTCAGGGGTCAATTGGGTTACTTCAATTTTCACCCGGGCGCCGTCCACCGTGGCCTGAATGGTTCCAATGCTGGAATCTTTGGTGTTCACGATCCCGAAGAGCCCGCAGACCTCCACAGATGACTTCCAGACGTCGGAATAACCCACATCGTATTCGCCCTGGATGGTATCACGGGTCACCGCGTAACCGCCGACGGCGCCGGCAGCCCCAATGACCAGCCAAAAACATCCGGCGAGTTGAACCAAAACCAACAAAACCGCAAACCCCTGCAAAAGATTTTTTAGTCTCATGAGATTGACGTCCTTTCTTAAGCTCATACGAGCTCCTTCTCCCACTTTTGATAACGCTTGCGCCAGGCGATTTTGACGAGGATTGCCAACGCGAAAAACAAAACCAACAGGCCGATGCGCGTGCCGAAAATAAAAGGCTTGTCCGCGTCGCTAACACCGTTCTTCAAAAGAATCGTGGGCAGGCCTTCCTGGTAAAACCAGAACCCCAGGATGGTCAATAGAAATACGGGTGTCACGTATTTGATGATGAATTTATAAATCCGCGGCACGGCAATGGCAGCGCCGTGATGGATCTCTTCCCAAGCCCGGTCAATGCCGAACACCCAGGCAAAAAGAATGGATTCGATGGCGCCGAACAAGACCAGGCAAAACGTCCCGCCCCAGAAATCCAGTTCATTGACCACTCCGCGTCCCAAAAAGAAAATCGCAGGCTGGCAAAGGATAAAACTCACAACGCTAAAAATCTTGACGGCCTTTTTGCGGGAAATGTCAAACTCATCTTCCAAGAACGCCACCGCCGGCTGGGCGAGCGAAACACTGGATGTGATGCCTGCCAGAAACAAAAGCGCAAACCACAAAAAACCAAAAATGGATGCCAGCGGAATCTTTCCCAGAATCAAAGGCATGGTCACAAACCCCAGATCAAAAGCCCCCTGCTTGGCAATAGCCTGGGTGCCCACCGGACCAAAAAACACAAAGGCTGCCGGGATGATGATGCTGCCGCCAAGAACAACCTCAGCGAATTCATTGACGCTCACCGCAGTCAAGCCTGAGAGCGCCACATCATCCCCGCGGGACAAGTAGCTCGCATAAGTCAAAATCACGCCAATGCCGACGCTCAGAGTAAAAAAGATTTGACCCGCAGCTGCCAGCCAGACCTTGGCGGACTTCAGGGCGCTTAAGTCCGGATTCCACAAAAAACCCAAGCCATTGGCAAGGTTCCATTCCGGCTTGGAAGGATCCGGAGTGCCCAGCGTCAACACGCGCACCATGAGCACCACACCAAACACAAGCAAAACCGGCATGGCAAATTTGGAAAGTTTCTCGATGCCGCCCCTGATGCCGCGGTTGATGACAAAGATGTTGAGGGAAAACGTGATGAGAAAGAAGATATACGCAGGCCACAGACTGCTGAAATAGCTGTTGCGCTCCAGGCCCTGATAGCCTCTCAAAAACGACTGCATGCCCGCCTGATCTGTCACCTGATGATAAAGGCCTTTGAGGCTGTAAAAACTGTAGGCCAGGGTCCAGGATTCGATGAAGGTGTAATAAATGAAAATGACAAACGGGCCGAAAATGCCGATGACGCCGAAATACTTGATGAAGCGGTTCTTCTGCCAGACGCTGTGGAAAATCCCGGGTGCGGTGCCGTGCTCAAACCCGCCGCCAAAACGGCCCAGGGTCCATTCGATCCACATCAAGGGCAAGCCCAACAGGAGAAGCGAAATAAAATACGGGATCATGAACGCCCCGCCGCCGTTGCCCGCCGCCTGAACCGGGAACCTTAAGAAATTCCCCAACCCGACGGCAGAACCCGCCACGGCCATGATGATGCCCAGCTTGGATCCCCACGCATCGCGCCTGCCGGTCAATTTTTTCATATTTGTTCTTATTATATATGGAGGGTTCCGATATTTCAATCAAGAACTTGCTTTAGGAAGGATATTCCACGAGATGGCACGAGAGAAAAACAACCAACTCTGTCTTCTGGCTTGAGTCTTCGCTGTTCCTGAAGAAATATCCCAATAAAGGGATATCGCCAAAGAGAGGGATTTTGCGTACGGTCTTGATCTTCTCTTCTTTGATGAGACCTGCGATGACAGCTGTTTCGCCGTCACGCAATAAGACCGTGGTTTCCGCCTCGGATGTCTCCACAATCGGGATGGTGTTTCCGGAAACTGTTTTATAATTCTGGACAACGGAGCTGACCTCCGGACGGATCTTGAGCGAAATATAGCCGTCGTGGCCGATGGACGGCGTCACAAACAACTTCACGCCCACGTCCACAAAATTCACCGCCTCGGCGGTTTCGGTCGTTGTCTGGCTCTGGACCGCGGATGTCGTGACATACACCTGTTTAGAGCCAACGAGGATCTTGGCCGATTCGTTGTTGGCCACCGTCAGATGAGGACTGGAAAGGATCTTCGTATCCCCCTGGGTCTCCAGGGCCTCCAAAACCACCTGGTAATCATTGGCATCTTTGAGGCTGGTCGTTGCGAACGTCCACTTGTTTCCCGCGGTTGAAATCACGTCGCCAAAGGCCCCCTGGGCGCGAATTTTCTGATTGAGAACATAATTCCAATCAATCCCCAAACTGGTTTTGTGGTCCAGGACCACCTGCACGATTTTTGCGTCGATGCGAACTTCTTTTGTGCGCTCATCGAGGCTCTGCACAAGGCTCTTGATCTTTTCAAGATTTTGACGGACGTCTGTGACGATCAATTGGTTGGAGCGGCTGTCAATTTTGACGGATCCGATCGTTTTTGTCAGGACATCCTGCAGCAATTCGGCGACTTTTTCGCATCGGGCATAATTGAGCTTCAAAACAAGAATCTCTGTGGGTTGATCCAAAGCACGGATCATCTGCAACATCTCGACATTCTTCTTAGGCGTATCCATGAGCACGATGGATTGAGAGGCATCGTCAGAACTCACTTGACCAAGCCTGGACTTCATCTGATTCAACAAAGGCAGGAGAACCTCAGGTTTGGCATGCCGCAACCCCACGCGCCGGATTTCTCTGGGGTCGAAAACACTCTCGCCGTGGCGCGCTTGGTAATCGGCATTGGTTGTGATGCGGGTAATGCTCCCTTCTTCTTCAGCCACCAAGCCGTTGGCCTTTAGGATAACATCAAGTGCCAGGGCAGGATCAACATCTTTCAAAAAGACCGTGACGCGGCCGGAGACGTTTTTGTCAAGCACAAGGTTTCTCCCGGATTTTGAAGCGAGTATTTTTAAAACATCGACCACATCCATGCCCTTGATGTCCAGAGACATTTTTTCGCCGGTCTGTGCCAACAACGGCGCGGCCAACAAGAAAACAAAAGTGAAAAGGAAAATCTTTTTCATGATTCCTCCTACAGGTCTAAACGATAGGCTTCGCCTGCGGCCTCCAAGACCACAGCGCCCTGGCTAATCTCTTTAATGACCAGCCCGGCCAACACGTCGCTTTCTCTGACGAAGTGGGTTTTGGCCGATCTTCGATCTTCAAGAACGGCCTTGCGACCGTTGTCTTCGATGATACCGACAAGGCTTAAATTCTTAATGACTTGCGCCTGATCGTCCCCGGCCGCAGAAACGATTTTCACAACATTGCGTTGGGGACTTTTAAAAAGTGATCTTGTTCGTTTGACCGAAAAAGTCTTTTCGTCGTCCTGTTGGGACGCAGCCGCATACGGCGCCTCTGCAGGAACATCCAGCACATCTATTTTTTCCAATGTGGCCCGAACAAGCAATATTCTTTCTTCGGACCGGTCTGCTGCAATCCGCAGACGGTTTACCTGACATAAAAAGCCGCATGTTTTCAGTCTCGATAAAAACGCTCTCAGAGCCATCTCAGAACCCCGGGCGTCAAGCTCAATCAATGTTGTTTGATACGGCAATGCCGGCTGACTCTTTTTTAGAGCCTTGGGCTGGATGCTCAATATGGTCAGGCCGGTTGCTTGGCCTAGGCTTTGAAGTTGCGATAAAGCCTCGGCGAGATCGCTCTGAGGTTTTACGTTTGCCTGCAGGGATCCTGATGCATCCCTTCCCCCTGAGCTGGCCCTCCACTCTCCTATTAATGAAATCCTGCGCCTAAGAGAGCCGACCTGGCGTCTGGTCCGGTCACACTGCCGGATGAGAGGCGAAAATACACTCAGACCGTAAACACCCATGAGAACAACAACAGTTGCCTGCCCCATCAAAAAGGGCATCCGGCCCGGTTTTTTAATTTTCAATGCGAAATGTAACATTTTGACCTTGCGGGCCCGAACGGCCCTGCCGCACATAAACAAGGCGGCTGTTGACGAAAAAAGATTTTTCTTTCAATGTTTTCCAAAAAGAAAACACCGCCGAGATGTCTTTTCCTTCGCCCAGCAGAACCATGCGGCCGTCTTGATCAATTTCGCAACTGGTCAAATCCAACGACGACGGCATTGTCTCGTAGAGCACGCTTAGTTTTTCCTGTGCGGAAGGCTCTCGGAGAATGTGACGCTCAAAGACGGCCAATTTTTGTGACACTCTCAACGCTGCTGCGTCAGAAGACAACAAAGCTAGCGTTCGGCGGAGGCGTTGGCTTTGCTGAGTGTTTTGTTCCAAGATGCTCATCAACACGAAAGACAACACAAAAATAACCCCCCAGCTGACAACCGTTGCCCTCCACAAAAAACGTTCTTTTTTCTTCTGTTTAATGTTGTCAAGCAAAGCCGCAGGGGTCATGTCGATCGCAGCTTGTAACGGGCCACAAACAAGGCCAAGGGCTGCGGCAAACGAAACAGAACTGCTGCTTAAGTTCTTTTGGGCCTGACGATGAAAATCCGCAAAAGGCCACCTGCAGGAATGGTACGTCTCTTGATCGCCAAAATCTTGCGTTAAGCCAGCCAGATAAATTTTATCCTCACAGACAAAATGCCCGCCCGTGGCATGTCGAAACAATTCCTGGCTTACTTTAAGCTCGCGAAAAATCCACTCACGCCTCTGCCGGGAATCGATGCCGGGTATTTGAAAGACACGGCTGAACACGCAACGATCGTTAAAAAAGATATTATAATCGCCTGAATTATGGTCCAAGTTAAGAACAGCCATGCAGATTTTTTTGTTTTCGCCAAGAGTCCGACATTGTGCCATGGCTAAATTCAATAACCCCTGGGTGCTCAACGTTACGCAAAAAGGCAAAATGCCACTTTCTTCAAGCACTCCCAGATATTCCGCAAGCCTGTGGCGCTGAATATAAAACACAGAGATCAAACCATAGCCCCCCTCGTCAAAACCAACCAGTTGATAATCATAGGCCATGAGCCCCTCTTTGCTGTAACTGCCCTGCCTGCGCACATACAAGCCAACCATCGCGTCGATTTCCTTCTCATCCTGAGATGGCAATCTCAATAAGCGCAACATAGCAGCATGACGCGGCAGGGCCAGAATGACATTTTGCGGTTTTATTCCATTCTGCCGTATGTGCTGCCGCAGGCTTTCGGAAGCATCCTTGCGCAGGCAGGGAATTTCAAAAGAAAAACAATGGGTCAAAAGACGACCGGCTTTCTTCTGGACGGATCGACAAACTCTAACTGTATTGGTATTGAACTCAATTGCTGTTAAGGGTGAAATATTCATTGTTCCAATATTGTAACATATAAAGATGCCATTTTCAAGCTTAAATTTCCATATATGGAACAAAATGGCGAAAAAAAACCCAGGTTTGTAACCCGGGTCTTTTAAAGGAGTTCTGATTCCTTTTAAAACTTCTTGCCGTGGCGGTATGGACGGGATTTGTTTTTTTCAGCCTTCCTCTTCAAGGCGCCTTCCAAGTCCACGCCGCGGGCTCCACAGTAATCAAAGATCCTGATACAGCAGTCTGCCAATTCTTCGGCAATTGCTTCGTTGCCCAGGTCATTGCGCATGGCCTCCAGCGCTTCGGAAAGCTCCGAATGCATGAGCGCGATCAGCTCGCCGTCCGAACGCTCGAAATCCCACCACCCTTTTTCTTTGGCAGTGTTGTGACACAGGTCAATCCATTTTTTAATGTCCAAGATGACTCCTTGCGTTATTGATGAATTTTTTGACCAAACGATGATCTTTCTTACCCGGCGTTTGTTCCACGCCGCCGGAAACATCCACCCCATACGGTCTGATTTTTTCAAGCAAGCTACTGACGTTGTCCGGAGTTAGGCCTCCGGAAACAAAAAATGCTTTTTTTCTTTTCTTGAGCCGTTTCAACAACGCCCAATCAAAGACTTTTCCCGTGCCGCCGTAGGATTTCCTGCTGAACGTGTCAAACAACAATGTCGCCGGACCAAACGCATCAAGGCTTTTGAGTGCCTCCGGGCCATTGACGCGCACAGCCTTGATGACGCGAAAATTTTTGAATTCTTTTAGATAGGCTGCGTCTTCATCGCCGTGAAACTGCAGAACATCCAAGCGACATTGCCAGGCGATGCGCTTGACAACAGCCGGCGATTCATTGACAAATACGCCGACCTTGGCGATGTTTTTCGGCAGTTTGGCGGTGATGGCTTTGGCTTTGCCGGGTGAGATAGCGCGCTTGCTTTTTTTGAAAAAAACAAACCCCAGTAAATCCGCGCCAAGGCGGCCGCAGGTTTGGGCATCTTTGAGATTTGTGATGCCGCAAATCTTAATCTTGGTCATAGGGCTTTGAGGGAATCGACGAATGATTTGGTGACGGAAAAAACATCGGCACCTTTGATGAGGCCCTCGCCGACCAAGACCGCATTGGGCCGCAGATCTTTGATCAGCTGCAGGTCTTCTAAAGTTTTCACGCCGCTCTCGCAGATGATGAGCTTGTCTTTGGGAATTTCTTTGATAAGGCTTGGCAAAATCTTTAAGTCCACGTAAAAATCCGTCAAAGATCGGGCATTGATGCCGATGACAGAGGCCCCGGCCTCCAGGGCTTCTTTGAGTTGGGGGGTAGTGTGAACTTCTGTCACGACATCAAGTTTGAGCTTGTGGCAGACTTTTAAAAAATGCTTTAGTTCGCAAGGTTCCAGGATTGAGGCGATCAAAAGCACGGCATCAGCACCGTGCGCTTTGGATTGATACAACTGATATTCATCGATAATGAAATCCTTGCGCAGCACCGGCAAAAGCGAGGCCTGCTTGACTTCGTCGAGGTCAGCGAGCGTGCCCTGGAAAAATTTGTCTTCGGTCAAAACCGACAAGCAACTGGCGCCGGCCTTCTCATAGGCCTGGGCAATGGGTGTCACTTCATAATCGGCCCGCAACAGGCCTGCCGAAGGCGAGGCCTTTTTCAATTCGGCGATCAGGTGAATGCCTCCCTGAGCGATTGTCCCTGCAAAACGCGAAGGGGCATACACATCGCCCATCAGGCTGCAGAGATCCTCAACCGGCACCTCTTCTTTGTGCCGCCGGACCAGTTCTTTCTTATGCTCGACGATCTCTTTTAAAAAATTCTTCATAAAGTAGTGGTTTCGATCAACTTGTTCAATTTTTTGATCGCTTGTCCCGAATCAATGGATTCGGCGGCAAGCACAATCCCATCGCGGATGGTATTCGCACGACCGGCCACGTACAGACAACAGCCGGCATTCAAGAGAACAATGTCCCGTGGAGGGCCTTCTTTGCCTTTGAGGACATTCAGGGCGATGTGTTTATTTGATTCAACATCTCCGCCGAGAAGATCCTTTTCTTTGGCCAACGGTAATCCCATCTGGTCCGGCTCTAAGGAATACTCTTTGATATGCCCTTCGGTCGTCTCGCAGACCTGTGTTGACCCTGTGGTCGTTGCTTCGTCAAAACCACCCTGGCCCCAGGCGACCATGGCGTGCTTTAAGCCCAGATTGGCCAGGACGCGGCAAAGCACCAACACCAGAGACTCATCATAGACTCCCAGAAACTGGTGTGTTGGAAATGCCGGATTGATGAGCGGACCCATCACATTGAAGATGGTGCGCATTTTTAATTTTTTGCGCACCGGCTGGACGTACTTCATGGCCGGGTGCAGCAAGGGCGCGAACAGAAATCCTATGCCAATTTCATTCAAGCACCGCTCGACGATGTCCGTGCCGGCATTGATGTTAACACCCAGGGCCTCCAGCAGGTCCGCGCTGCCGCAGTGACTCGACACAGAGCGATTGCCATGCTTGGCCACCGTCACACCGGCGCCGGCCACAACAAAAGCAGAAACTGTAGAAATATTAAAGGTCTTTTTGTTGTCGCCGCCGGTGCCGCAGGTGTCCAGGATCAGATCGCTTTTGAGGCGGATGCGCGTGACATATTTGCGCAAGGCGCTGGCCGCGCCTGTGATCTCTTCGGCTGTCTCTTTTTTGCGCGCCAAGGCCACCAGAAATGCCTCGATCTGGTCTTCAGGCACCCGCCCTTCGGCAATCGAGGACATGACGAATTCCATCTCCTCGGCCGTTAAATCAATCCGCCGGGAAACTTTCTCGATCGCTTCTTGGATCATAGAGATAAGAAATTTTTTAACAGCCGCATGCCGACTCCGGTCATGATGGATTCCGGATGAAACTGGACTCCGTAAATGGGAAATTTTTTATGCCGTAGACCCATGATCTCCTTTTCTTTGGTCCAGGCCGTTACCTCAAGCTCCCTGGGAAGCGATTTCGGGTCCACGAGAAGCGAATGATAACGGGTGGCCTCAAAAGGATTGGATAGACCTTTGAAAATATCCGTCCGGTTGTGATAAATGCGGGATGTCTTGCCGTGCATCAGACGTTTGGCGCGGACGATTTTAGCCCCAAAACAATAGCCGATGGCCTGATGGCCGAGGCAAACCCCCAGAATCGGAATTTTTCCGCCAAGCTTACGGATGACGCTCACCGATATACCGGCATCCTGGGGTTCGCCCGGTCCGGGTGAGATCACAATGGCCTGCGGTTTCATGCGTTGGATGTCTTTGACTGTGATCTTGTCGTTGCGGAAAACCTTGAGGTTTTCGCCCAGCTCGCCAAGATACTGAACCAGATTATAGGTAAACGAATCATAGTTATCGATCATCAGAATCATGACTATTCCTTCACCCGCTCGATTCTAGCACCCAGGCTTTTTAATTTTAAATCCAGTTTTTCATAACCGCGGTCCAAATGGTAAATTCTGGAAACCTCGGTCGATCCTTTGGCCACAAGGCCCGCCAACACCAGGGCTGCGGAGGCGCGCAGGTCCGAGGCCATGACGGGCGCGGCACTCAATTGCCGCACGCCGTGCACCACCGCATACGGCCCCTCGCGCTTGATCTGGGCGCCCATACGGTTCAATTCCGCCACGTGCATAAAACGATCCGGATAAATTTTTTCCGTGATAACACTGATGCCGTCTGTGATGCTCATCAAGGTCATGAACTGCGCCTGGGCATCTGTCGGAAACCCCGGATACGGAAGTGTGACGATATCAAACGGCCTGAATTTCCTCAGGCTCCGCTTGACCAAAATGCCGTTGTCCTGGATTTTTAAACAGACGCCCACATCCTTTAGCTTCTCCAAAACCGCCGTCAGGTGCTCAGACCTGGCGTTCTTGACAAAAACATCGCTGCGCGTGATGGCAGCAGCCATCACCAAAGTCGCTGCCTCGATGCGGTCCGGGATCACTTCGTATTCGCAACCGTGGAGCTCCTTAACACCCCTGACTTCGATGGTCGGCGATCCTTCCCCTTGAATCTTGGCCCCCATCTTAATCAAAAACCTTGCCAAATCCACCACTTCGGGCTCGCAGGCTGCGCTTTCGATTATGGTCGTGCCTTTGGCCAATGTGGCAGCCATCATCACATTGCCCGTAGCCAAAACCGAAGAACCAAACGCACCGCCTAAATAAATATGCTCGCCTTTGAGCTGTTTTGTCTCTCCGGTGACATACCCTTCTTTGATCGTCAATTTCGCGCCAAGCTTGCTCAAGCCCTTAAGATGCAGGTCTACCGGTCGCACGCCGATGATGCAACCGCCGGGCAAAGAAACCCTGGCTTTCTTAAAACGCGCCAAGAGCGGTCCCAAAACGCAAAAAGACGCCCGCATGGTCGAAACCAGCTTATACGGCGCCTCGGCCTTCTGGGTGCTGTTGGGCCGCACCACGATCGCATGGTCCTTGAAATCGCAATAAACACCAATGTGCCGTAAGATCCGCAGCATTGAGTTGGTGTCGCGCAAATCCGGCGCATTTTTAATGACACACCTGTCCTGTGTCAAGAGCGTTGCCGCCAGAATCGGCAGGAGCGAATTTTTGGAACCGGAAACTTCCACTGTTCCCGATAAATGCGCGCCGCCCTCAATCATCAACTTATCCATCAGGCCCTCTGGATGACCGCCACGCGATCAACCTCATGATAATCTTTCACGAAACGAACACTTTTCCATAGCGCGCGATCACAAAAAATATCTTTGATGCCCCCTGCCTGTCCGTCGCCTATCTCGAGAAAAATGAACCCGCCGGACCGCAGCAAAACCCGGGATCTGCGCTCGATCAAATGATAAAAATAAAAACCATCTTGCAATGCCACCAGCGCCTCCCGCGGCTCTTGCTGGACATCAAAAGGCAGATGCGCATGGTCTTGGGCACTGATATAAGGCGGATTGGAAACAATGGCGTCAAAAGGCACTAGGTCTGTTGTCCTATGCTGCTCTTGTGGAAAATCACGGAGCAAAAAGGAAATTTTTTGGGCCACGCGGTGTCGGACGGCATTTTTTTTCGCCTGCGAAATGGCCTGTGCCGAAATGTCCAAGGCCGTGATGCGCGCGCGTTTCAGGAATTTCGCCAAAGCAATGGCGATGGCACCGCTCCCTGTCCCGATATCGAGTATGTTCAGCTCTCCGGATTCGGACCCGTGGCCGCGCAACATCTCCAAAGTGGCCTCCACGAGGATTTCCGTCTCAGGCCTTGGGATAAAAACGCCCGGCTTAACATCAAGCGTCAAGCCCATGAAATTGGCCTCATGCAACAGATACTGCAGCGGTTCGCCGCTGACCCTTTTGCGAAGGATTTGCTGGAGCCGATGGAACTTGCCGTTATCCAAAAAAAGATTCTTCTGGTCCAGATAAAGACGGCTTCGGTCGCAATGCAGGAGTTTGCAAAAAATGGATTCGATCTCGTTCATGAATGCTTGGCCTCTTCCGACAACAGGGCATTGACGATCTCATCGAGCTCGCCGTTCAAAATCCCTTCCAGACGATGCGAAGTGTAACCGACGCGGTGGTCTGTCACCCGCCGATCCGGAAAGTTATACGTGCGTATTTTTTCGCTTCGGTCGCCGGTGCCGACCTGGGACTTACGGATCTCGGAACGCGCGATTTGTTTTTTGGAAATCATTTCATCCAACAGGCGCGTCCTCAACACACGCATGGCCTTGGCCTTGTTCTTGATCTGCGAGCGCTCATCCTGACAGGTCACAACGATCCCGCTGGGCTGGTGGGTGATGCGCACAGCCGAATCCGTCGTGTTGACGTGCTGTCCGCCGTGTCCGCCGGCCCGGTAGACGTCAATCTTCAAGTCCTTGGGATCAATGACCAGCTCCGTCTCTTCGGGTTCAAACAAGACCGCAACCGTGGCCGCGGATGTGTGGATTCGACCCGAGGCCTCGGTGACCGGCACGCGCTGAACGCGATGCACGCCACTCTCGTTTTTCAATCTCTTGAATGCCTCGCGGCCCTTGACGGCAAAAACAACTTCCTTCAAACCTCCCAGGTCCGTGGCGTTGATGGACATCAGTTCCACGCCCCAACCTTTGTTGGCCGCATATTTGGTGTACATGCGGTAAAGGTCGCCAGCGAATAAGCTGGCCTCCTGACCGCCCGTGCCAGCCCTGACTTCCACCATGCAGAGACGATCCAGATCGGGATCCTTGGGCTTGAACATCTCTTCAAGCTCCTGGGAAAGCCTGGATTTCTTGGCCCCCAGGTCCTGAATCTCCTTGGCTGCGAGTTCCAAAAAATCTTTGCCGTGGCTTTTGTCGGAAAGAATGTGTGCCAGCTCTCCGATCTGTTTTTCAGAATCCTGAAGTTCATTGAATTTCTTAACAAACGGGGCGATCTCGGACAACTCTCTGGCATACTTGGTGGTGCGGCTCTTGTCCGTCGCAACCTCCGGATCTGCCAAGAGACTTTCGAGCTCCTGGAAACGCTTTTTTAATTCCGACAATTTCTTGTTCATTGCTAAAAAATTATTGTTCCTTCTTATATTTTTTCAGGAATTTCTCGACGCGACCGGCCGAATCGATGAATTTCTGCTTGCCGGTGAACAAGGGATGACATTTGGAACAGATGTCCACACGGATGCTAGGCTTGGTCGATCGCGTTTGAATCACCTCACCGCAGGCGCAGATGATGGTTGATTCTTTGTACACCGGATGAATCTTTTCTTTCATGGCTTTTTTCTCCTTTAATGAGCGCATAACTTATGGAGCGCTTTGTGTGACATAAGTTATTTGCGCGAATTAAACCCTTGACATTTACCTTAATGAGATTATTAGGGAGATGTCAAGGGTGAGTTCGGACATATGACTTATGTTCACTTCGTTCCATAAGTCATGTCCTCACTCACTGATTCATGCTGTCCAAGAAGGCATCATTATTCTTGGTTTTACCGAGTTTGTCAATCAGGAGTTCCATGGCTTCGGCCGAGTTGAGCTCGTTTAGAACCTTGCGCAGTATCCAGATCTTCTGCAGGTGCTTGGGATCGATCAAAAGTTCCTCGCGCCGTGTGTTGGAACGCTTGATGTCAATGGCCGGATAAATTCGTCGCTGGAAGAGGTTACGGTCCAACTGCAGTTCCATATTGCCCGTGCCTTTGAATTCCTCAAAGATGACCTCGTCCATGCGGCTGCCCGTATCCACAAGGGCTGTGGCAATGATCGTCAAACTTCCACCCTCTTCTACAGACCTTGCTGCGCCAAAAAAACGCTTTGGTTTATGAAGGGCATGGGAATCCATACCACCGGTCAGGATCTTACCGCTATGAGGAACAACCGTATTGTAGGCGCGAGCCAATCGTGTGATACTGTCGAGTAAAATCACAACATCCCTTTTGTGCTCGACCAACCTCTTGGCTTTTTCCAGGACGATTTCAGCCACTTGAACGTGACGCTCCGGCGGTTCATCAAACGTTGAACTGATGACTTCGCCTTTGACACTTCTTTGCATATCCGTGACTTCCTCGGGACGCTCATCGATCAGAAGAACGATCATCGCCGTATCAGGATTATTTATAGCGATAGAATTGGCAATCTTCTGCAAAAGGACTGTTTTTCCGCTATACGGTTGAGCGACAATCAGGCCGCGCTGGCCTTTGCCGATCGGCGTGAGCATGTCCATGATGCGCGTGGAGATGTCTTCGGATGAACTTTCCAACACAAAGCGATCGTTCGGATAAACAGGCGTCAGGTTATCAAAGAAGATTTTGTCCTTGATGTCTTCGGGATTCTCAAAATTGACCGCCTCGACCTTCAGGAGGGCGAAGTATTTCTCGCCTTCTTTCGGCGGCCTGATCTGGCCGCTGACGGTATCTCCCGTCTTGAGATCGAACTTGCGGATCTGGGACGGCGAGATGTAAATGTCGTCCGGACACGGCAGGTAATTGTAGTTCGACGAGCGCAAAAATCCGAATCCCTCCGGCAAGATTTCCAAGACCCCTTCGCCGAACATCAAGCCTTCTTTTTCGGCCTGGGCCTGAAGGATCTTAAAAATCAGGTCTTGCTTTTTTGAGCCGCTGATGCCGTTCACATTCAAGCCCTTGGCGAACTTGCTTAAGTCGGCAATCTTCATTTCTTTCAGTTTTGCGATTTCAAGATTTTCCACGTTTTACTCCTCCTTGCGTTTTTAAAATTTTCATGAGTTCTTTAACCTGACGCCTGGTGTTCGTCAGGGTCCTGCTGTTATCTATGATAAAATCGCAACGCGATAGCTTCTCGCCGGCAGACATCTGCCAACGCATGCGCTTTTGGATATCCCGGCGACTTAAACGAGAATGTTTTTGTAAACGTTGCCCGAGAACCTCAGGCCGCACAGTAACCCCAACGGTGCAATCGAACAAAGACGACATCTTTGCTTCAAACAAAAGCGGAATCTCTGCCACAGAGATCCCCGAACGGCGACGTCCGTGACGCAAAAAATCGACGATCTTTTTTTTGACCACCGGATGAATTATGCGGTTGAGCCGATTTAAATTTTTTCTGCTGGCAAAACCCCTGCAGGCCAGCCGCTCCGGCGCAATGTTGCCGCGAGAAAAAATATCTGCTCCGAAGGCACGTTTGAGTTTCTGCTGCAGGACCTTATTGTGCTCCAGCTCCTGGTGGACGAGGACGTCAGCGCTAAGGATGCGGCAACCCGCTTTTTTAAAATAGGAAAGGACCGTTGTCTTCCCGCAGCCCAGAACTCCCGTCAAGCCCACGGTCAAAATGGCGCTACCCTTTTTTGGCCTTTTCATAAAGATCGATGTATTTTTTAGCCGATTCTTTCCAGGAAAAATTCAGGCGCATGATGTTGTGGACAAGCTCCTGCCACTCGGCCGGTTCGGCAAAAAGCCTGCGGGCGCGTTCGATCGCCGAAAGGAATCCTTTGTCGGTATACTTGGCAAACACAAAACCGCTTCCTTTGGGCGCATCCGCCTGGACATCCAGAACGGTGTCGGCCAATCCGCCTGTTTTGTAAACAACCGGCACCGTCCCGTATTTGAAGCTGATCAACTGACCGATGCCGCACGGTTCGAACTGAGACGGCATGAGGAACACGTCACTTCCGGCATAAATGTGATGGGCCAGCTCATCGTCAAAATGAGGACTGTAAAAAACAAGCGAAGGGTATTGCCGGGCCAGACCCGTCAAGGCCTCTTCATATTTCTTCTCCCCCACCCCCAGGACCACGGTCTGGATGCCGTGTTGGCAGAGCGTCGGAAGAGCCTTGGCAATCAAATCAATGCCCTTTTGCTCCACCAGCCTTCCCACAAAACCCAACAAAGGCAATTTTTCGATCTGCGCCAAACCACAGAGATCCTGAAGCTTCTTTTTGTTGACCTTTTTATCCTCAATGTTGTTGACCGAATAGGGTTTGAACAGATGCGCATCTCCCTGCGGATTCCAGATTTTATAATCCACGCCGTTGACGATGCCGGTGAACCGGTCTGAGCGTGTCCTCAAAACGCCGTCTAAGCCACAGCCGAAGGCTTGCGTCTGGATTTCCTGGCTGTGGGTGAGGCTCACGGTGTTGAGGGCATCCGCATACAGGATTCCGCCTTTCAAAAGATTGATTTGTCCGAAGAATTCCAGCCCCGAGATCGAAAAATATTTCCAATCAAGCCCCGTCTGAGGCATTTGTTCGCGCGCAAACATCCCTTGATAAGAAATGTTGTGGATGGTCAAAAGCGTCTTGGGAACCTGTCCAGGCCACTTCAGCAGACCTGCGTTGGCAGTCAGCATCACCGGGACAAGCGACGTCTGCCAATCATGGCAATGGATGACATCCGGGATAAATTTGATTTTCTGGAAAATCTCCAGGGCCTTGGCGCAAAAATAGGAAAAGCGCTTGAGGTTGTCCGGATAATCGCCGAACTGGTCGCCGTAAAGACCTTCTCTGGAGAACATATCGTGCTTGACAAAATAGACCTTGACCCCTTTGCCGAGGACTGCCCAATCACAATCGTCATCTAAGGTTTTGGCCGCAATCGAGGAAAAACGCACAGACTGATATTTCGGCATAATCACAATAACCTCTTGGCCGCAATCTTCTAACGCTAAAGGCAAAGCGCCACAGACATCCGCCAATCCCCCTGTTTTGGCAAAAGGCACAGCCTCGCTTGTGCAAAACGCTATTTTCATATCGCCTTCCCCTCCAGCCAGTTTTGACCAACCCTGATCGTCACCTGAATCGGGACGCTCAAAGAGATAACCCCTTCCATATGCTGGCGAACAAACGCCGACAGGGAATTTACCTCCTGGTCCGGCACCTCAAAAACAAGCTCATCGTGTACTTGAAGAATCATGCGCGTTTTATAATTTTGCTTTTTGATGCCTCGGTCAATGGCCACCATCGCCACTTTAATCAGATCTGCCGCCGAACCCTGAATAGGCGCATTGATCGCCTGGCGTTCGGCAAACTGCCGTAGCCCCATATTGGTGTTGTTGATTTCAGGAATAACCCGCCGTCGCCCCAACAGTGTCACGGCATAACCATTCTTGCGGACAAACTCAATTTGATTGTCCAGATAGCTCTTGACGCCCGGATAACGCAAAAAATACTCATCGATAAAAGTCCCGGCTGTCTTGGGGTCAATGCCTAAATCTTTGGCCAGGCCGTAAGGGCTCATGCCGTAGACAATACCGAAATTCACCCGCTTGGCGTTCTCGCGCATCTCGTTGGTAACGTCGCGCTCTTGGACGCCGAAAATCAAAGAGGCAGTGTGACGATGGATGTCTGAATCCTTTTGAAACGCTTTGATTAAAGTGACATCCTTGGAGAGGTGTGCTAGGATCCTGAGCTCAATCTGAGAATAATCGGCCGACAACATAACATTAAAGCCACGCGAAGGAACAAAGGCCTGACGGATTTTGCGGCCCATCTCGGTTTTCACCGGGATGTTTTGCAGATTCGGGTTGCTGGAACTCAGGCGGCCTGTTTCGGTGCCTGTTTGATTGAAGCTCGTATGAATCTTGCCGGTCTCAGGGCTAACCAAAGCCGGCAAGGCATCGATATAGGTTGTTTTGAGCTTGGCGATCTGCCGGTATTCCAATAAAAGGCGCGGGAGATGATGTTCCCGCGAAAGTTTCGTCAGGACCTCCTCGTCGGTCGAAGCCCCTGTTTTTGTTTTCTTCACGATGCGCAGTTTAAGTCTTTGAAACAACACCTCGCTCAATTGCTTTGGGGAATTGATGTTGAACTGAGCCCCCGCGCCGTCGTAGATGTCCTTGATCAATCGCTCCAATTTTTGATCCAGCTCCAGCGACAAGCGCGACAGGAGCTTTGAGTCCAGCGCCATGCCGACCTCCTCCATCTCTGCCAAGACACCGACCAGCGGCATCTCCACGTCTTGGAAGAGACCCATCAATTTCTTCTCATCCAGACGCCGGCCCAGCTCCTCGTGAAGTCTGACCAAAAAATGCGATTCCTTGGAGATAAAATCCAGGCGGCTGACACCTTTGAGCTTGAGATAATCCCAAAGCAAAGCCTCCAGTTCCAGAGCCGCACGGGATGACTCCAAAAGATAGGCGGCAATCATGACATCAAAACAACGCCAGGAATTTGCCAGGCCGTGGCGCGCAAAAATATGCCGGCTGCGCTTGATGTCGTGGCCGATGACCAAAACATCGGGCAAGGCAAACAACAGCTCGAGGTCCTTTTGATCATCGATCTCATAGATGCCATCTTCGTCAAAGGCGATGTTGACGCGCAATATGCCCTGCTCGGGATCGCATTCATGGATGAAAAACGCAAATTTCCTGCGCCGCTGGACTTCTTCTAAAATTTTTGCAAAAGACGACGCGCGCTTCTTGGGCACATCGATACCGGCTTTTTTCGTCGAGAGCCGCTCCTGGGAAAGAATTTTGAGCATCCCCTTGAATTCAAGACGGCTAAACACTTCCCAGAGAGCGTCCGTTTCCGCAGGCCTGACCTTCAAAGCCTCAAGGTCAATCTCCAGTGGCAAATCTTCGCGC
Organism: Candidatus Omnitrophota bacterium; assembly: GCA_043801485.1. Lineage (GTDB taxonomy): Bacteria > Omnitrophota > Gorgyraeia > Velamenicoccales > Velamenicoccaceae > JAZDLY01. Next base: position 28,307 of record JAZDLY010000067.1, read on the forward strand.
AAAGACGCCAGATCACGGCTCAAAAGGATAATGTCTATATTTTCCTCAATAGCATTGCGCCATGCCTGGCGTTTGATCTTGGGCCTGTTTTCAATCAGATGATCAAGATCCTTGAATTCCGAAAGAAGCCGGACCGCGGTCTTTTCGCCGATGCCGCGTGCGCCGGGAATATTGTCCGAAGCGTCTCCCATCAGCGATATTAGGTCCTTGATCTTTTTGGGAGAGACGCCGAATTTTTCTTTGACCGTCTCTTGCGTATACACGATGCCGTCTTCTTTGTAGGGGTTGTAGACTTCTACTTTCTCAGAGACAAGCTGAAGGATGTCTTTATCGGAACTGACAATCACGATTTTTTTTATCTTTGAGTCCGCCTGAACCGCCAGCGATGCGATGATGTCATCTGCCTCATGCCCTTCCATTTCAAAAATGGCAAAGCCATAAGCCCGAACAACATCTTTAATGAGCGGCACCTGAGAGAGCAGCGCCTCCGGCATGGACGGCCGGTTCATTTTGTACTGGGCGAACTTCTTGGCCCGCTCGGTTTGGCGCCCCACGTCAAAACAGACCGCCAAATACTCAGGGTTGACTTCCTCCAGGATGCGGTTGACCATCTTCACAAACCCGAACACCGCATTCGTCGGTTGCCCCGACGAGGTCGCCAACTGTGCTTTGATGGCAAAAAAAGCCCTGTAAAAAAGAGAGTTGGCATCAATCAAACACAGCTTAGCATTTCCCATAACTCTTTTTTAACGTTGGCTCAAGGGGAAACTAAAGGAATAGGATACGTGAGGTTTAGAGATAATCGTCAGTTGGTTATCAAGGCCTTCTGGTGAACTTCGTCGAGCGTCTTCTGAATTTCTTTATTCTTTGGATCCAGGATGGAGGCAACGCCGAGCTCGCCCAAAGCCTCGGGATACATACCCATGTAATAAAGCTGTTTGCCGCGGAAAAGATGCATTTGCGCATCGCGCTTGCGCTTCTTGGGATTCAGGTCGTTGCCTTTGGGTTTGGCATTGATGTCTGCACTCGTGGCTTCAAGGCGGGCCAGGTGCGAATCCAGAAAATTCTCGCGCAATTCAGGATCATCCACCCCAAGGCTCTTCAATTCCTGCCTGGCCTTGGCGGTCCATTCGTCGTTCCAATCTCCGACCATAACGCGCTTCTTAAAATAAAAGACGGCCTTTTCCAGATCGCCTTCTCTCTCATAAAGGCTTCCCAAATTGTAATAGGCGCTTGACAAGGTCGGATCCAAGTCAAGGGCCTTGCCGTAGGCTGCTTTGGCCTTGTCGTGCCAACCCCTGGCTTCGTAAATGACGCCGGCATCATTGTAGGCCTCGGCCAACGTTGGGTCTAACTCCATGGCCTTCTGATAATAGACAAGCGCAGTCTGGAGATCACCGTTTTTCTGAGCGCTCAACCCTTTATCCCGATACTGTGCGGCCGTCCTCTTCATCTCAGAAGAAATTTCCGCAGAGCAAGGCTGGAACCAAGCGGTGAGTAAAAGGATTGCAATCGTAATTGGGAAGAGAGGTCTGATTTTCTTCATCCTCTTGATTGGATTGGTTTTATCATAATACATTTGCAAATAAATATCAAGCAATTTTTCCGGTGCAGATAAATTTAAATTGCAATGTGTTGTCCTTCTGCTTCATTAGGGATGTGGGCGTAAAACTCCATCTGTTGTTCTTGAGTTCGCCAAAAAACTCATTAAGGTTCCGGAATGCC
>JAZDLY010000104.1:0-4763 GCA_043801485.1 Candidatus Omnitrophota bacterium
CGGAATCCCAAGATAAACATAACGCTTGGCAATATTGATGACAAGACGCAGGTTTGCCCGGATCATCTGGTCGCGCGATTTAACATCGCCTTTCTTGGCCTTTCTGGCCAGGTCAACCTCTTCCTTGGCCGTCAACAGCGCGACCTTACGGACTTCCTTGATATAGGACTTTATATTTTCCATTTATTTTTTCTTGCTCTTTTTCGTCGGCGCATTGGCCAGGACCGCCCGTGCTGCTGCCAGGCGCGCAATGGGCACACGGAACGGCGAACAGGACACATAGTTCATGCCCACGCGAAAGCAAAAATCAATGGAACGCGGATCTCCACCATGCTCTCCGCAGATACCGATTTTCAGGTTCTTGTTGGTCTTGCGGCCCCGATCAATGGCAATCTTGATCAATTCACCCACACCTTCCTGGTCAATGGTCTGGAACGGATCATCCGGCAAAATGCCCTTCTGGAGATAATCCAGCAGGAAACCGCCGATGTCATCGCGCGAAAACCCGAAGCTCATCTGGGTCAGGTCATTGGTCCCGAATGAGAAAAATGAAGCGACTTCGGCTATTTTGTCCGCCACAAGGGCTGCGCGCGGAATTTCAATCATCGTCCCGAACATGTGGTCGATTATCTTGAGGCCGAATTTATCCAAAACTTCTCTGTAGACTTTTTTGGCGATTTCCAGCTGGTCCGACAATTCCTTGACCGTGCAAACCACCGGGATCATGATCTCCGGAAAAACCTTCTTGCCGGCTTTCAGAAGCTCGGCCGCCGCTTCCAGAATGGCGCGGATCTGCATTTCGCTGACCTCAGGATATGTCACGCCAAGTCGAACGCCACGATGCCCCATCATGGGGTTGGATTCTGCCAGGCCATCGGCTCTCTTCTCCAGCTCTTCCATGGAAATATTCAAGCTTTGGGCCAAAGTCTGCCTTTGTTCTGTCTGTTGAGGAACAAACTCATGCAGCGGCGGATCCAGCAAACGGATGGTCACGGGATATCCTTCCATGGCCTCCAGCGTTGCCTTGATATCATTCTTGACGTGCGGGAAAAGCTCATCCACAGCCCGACGACGTTCTGCCTGCGTCGAGGACATGATCATTTTTCTCAATTTGAACAAAGGCTCTTCAGACCCCTTGCCATAAAACATGTGCTCTGTGCGGAACAACCCGATGCCTTCGGCGCCGAACTGACGCGCCTTTTTGGCGTCTTGCGGCGTGTCGGCATTGGTACGGATCTTGAGCACACGCACCGTATCGCAAATTTTTAAAAAGTCATTCAGAATCGCGTTTTCCGACGACGCATCCATCATCTCCAGCTGACCCTGATACACCAACCCTTTGGTGCCGTTCAAGGTGATCCATTCCCCTTCTTTGATGACTTTCCCGTCAACATCGATTTCTTTTTTGGCCGGGCTAATTTCAATCTCTGAGCAACCGACCACACAACACTTTCCCCAACCGCGGGCCACAAGGGCTGCGTGAGATGTCATTCCGCCGCGGGCCGTCAAAATGGCCTGCGCGGCGCGCATGCCGTCGATGTCTTCAGGATTTGTCTCTTCGCGCACCAGGATAACTTTTTTATTGTCTTTGGCAGCTTTCACCGCGTCTGCAGCCGTGAACACAACCGTGCCCGACGCGGCACCCGGACCCGCAGGCAAACCCTTGGCAATAGCCTTATGCTCTTTTTCTGCCTTAGGGTCGATGATCGGATGCAGCAATTCATCCAACTGCTCAGGGATGACGCGCATCACAGCCACTTCCTTGGTGATTAATTTCTCCTTCACCATGTCCGTGGCCATTTTGACGGCTGCCGGTCCGTTGCGTTTTCCGACGCGGCACTGCAACATAAACAGACGCCCCTTCTCAATCGTGAACTCAATATCCTGCATATCGCGGTAATGCTCTTCTAAGCGCTTCTGAATGTCATAAAGTTGCTTATAAACTTTGGACATCCCCTGCTCTAAGGTTTTTAAATCCTTGTTATGATCGCTCTGCGAATAACTGTTGATCGGCGCCGGCGTCCTGATGCCGGCCACAACGTCTTCGCCCTGGGCATTGATGAGATACTCCCCGTAAAAAGCGTGTTCGCCGTTGCCGGGGTTTCTGGTAAAGGCCACACCTGTTGCCGAGTCATTGCCCATATTGCCGAAGACCATGGTCTGGACGTTGACTGCTGTTCCCCACTCGTGCGGGATTTTTTCGATATTGCGATACGCAACCGCACGCTTGCCGGTCCAGGATGAAAACACGGCACCGATGCCGCCCCAGAGCTGCGCCTGGGGCTCATCCGGAAATTCCTTACCCAAAACTTCCTTGATTTTCTTTTTGAACTCCGCACAGATAAACTTCAAATCTTCAACCGATAAGTCCGTATCAGACTTATATCCTTTTTTCTTTTTGACGCCATTCATGATGGCTTCCAACTGCCGACGGATACCCTGGTCCTCTTTGGGTTCGATGCCGCCTCCTTTTTCCATAACCACATCCGAATACATCATCAAGAGCCTGCGATAGGCGTCATAAACAAAGCGCGCGTTTCCGCCGGACTGTTTGACCAGACCGGGAATCGTCTTCTCGGTCAGACCGACATTTAAGACAGTTTCCATCATGCCGGGCATGGATTTCCTGGCTCCGGAGCGCACGCTCACCAGCAGGGGATCCGCGGGGTCACCGAATTTTTTGTCCATCATGGTTTCAACTTTTTTTAACGCCTTATCCACCTCTTCTTTTAATCCGGCCGGATATTTTTTGTTATTTTTGTAAAAATGAACGCAAACTTCTGTCGTTATGGTGAATCCCGGTGGTACGGGAAGTCTTAGATTAGGATGTCCTGCCATCTCAGCCAGGTTGGCGCCTTTGCCGCCCAGGAGATTTTTCATGCTTTCATTACCGTCTGCCTTACCTCCGCCAAAGCTGTAAACGTTTTTCTTACCCATGACGCAACTGCTCCTTTCAATAATTGATTATGATAATTTGTCCAATAAATATTCTTTGAGTCGCGCGAGGTCAAGACGTTCCTGTTGCATGGTGTCGCGGTCGCGAACCGTAACTTTTTTATCTTCCAACGACTGCACGTCCACGGTCACGCAAACCAATGTGCCGATCTCATCCTGCCGCCGATACAACTTACCGATAGCGCCCGTATCGTCATAAGCAGCAACCGTATCTTTTTTTAAATCCAGAGAGATGTTTTTAGCAAGACCAACGATTTCCGGCCTATTGCGCAGGAGCGGCAAGACAGCCACTTTCACAGGAGCCAACTCTTTGTGCAATTTCAAAACAACCCTCTTCTCATCTTTAACTTTCTCCTCATGGTAGGCATCTACTAAAAAAGCCAAAATACTTCTGTCAACGCCCCCTGAAGGTTCAATGATATACGGAAAAATGTGCTTTTTTTGGACATCATCAAAATATGTCAAATCCTTGCCGCTGGACTCTGAATGTTGCCGAAGATCAAAATCTGTTCTGTTCGCAATCCCTTCTAATTCTGACCAACCGAATGGGAAATTATATTCAATATCTGTGCAAGCCTTCGCGTAATGTGCCAACTCTTCTTTGTCATGAGAACGCTTTCTTAAATTATCTGTTTTTATCCCAAGGGACAAATACCAACCAAAACGATTTTCAATCCACTCTTTATAAAACCGGTCAGCGTCTTCTGGCTTGACAAAATACTCTATCTCCATTTGCTCGAATTCTCTTGTCCTGAAAATAAAATTCCCAGGCGTGATTTCGTTACGGAAGGATTTCCCGATCTGGGCAAGACCAAAAGGCAGCTTAGGATGACGGGAATCCAAAATATTGGCAAAATTAACAAACATCCCCTGGGCCGTTTCAGGCCTAAGGAACAGCTTTTGGGCCGTTTCTTTTACCGGCCCAAAAAAGGTTTCAAGCATGAGGTTTGCAGCCATGGAATTTTCAGACAAAACTTGGCCGCAATTTGGACATGGAATCTTTGCAACGCCATCTGCAGAACAGGCGATCCTGCCAATGAAATTTTTGAAATCTAAATCAACGCCTCCGAACTTGTAATGCAGTTCAGAAAGCCAAGACAGATTGACGCTCGGTTCTTTAACAAGATTTAAATGGGGGGCTAATTTTTTCCCGTCGCTGTTAACCCAGCGCAATAAATCGCCAGTGTCCTTGTCTCCCATCATAGCCTGGCGCAAAGACGAAAACCAAGAACTATCCCAAATGTCATCCCAGATTTTATCAAATTTAAAGAATTGCAGGCAGGCTGGACATTTGACAAAAGGATCGTTGAAACTCTTAAGATGGCCCGAAGCCTCCCATACTCTCGGATTCATCAGAATAGCGGCATCCATGCCATGCACATCATCCCGAAGATGGACATTGACTTTCCACCAAGCCTGCTTAAGATTATTTTTGAGTTCTACCCCTAAAGGGCCATAATCCCAGGTGTTGGCAAGTCCACCGTAAATCTCAGAACTTTGGAAGATAAAACCCCTGCGCTTGCACAGCGAAACGATTTTATCCATTAAGGAAGGATCAGGCATAAGAAAATAATCACTAAGATTTGTTTGAAGACACTATTTTTACTCTATTTTTCGCCCTGTGTCAATAGAAAAACAACATATTGTCTTATGGATCAACCGCCTATCTTCTTGAGCTCTTCCGGATTGATAGAAAATGTGTGTTCTTGTGAAGGAAATTTCCCGTTTTCGACATCCTGGCGAAAATCCTCAAAGGCCTTGACCATGACATCTGACACGTTGGCGTATTTTTTGATGAATTTTGGCGT
>JAZDLY010000078.1:0-3113 GCA_043801485.1 Candidatus Omnitrophota bacterium
CATCGCCCAATCAAAAAAATGAGCCCCAACGCAGCGTTGTGGCTTTAACCAAACTAGTGCCGGGAAAGGGGGTCGAACCCTTACGCCTTACGGCATACGCCCCTCAAACGTATGTGTCTGCCAATTCCACCATCCCGGCAAATCTGTTTTGTCCCCCTACGCCAAAGGCGCCGGAGGACATCCCGGCACCTTATCGCTGCGCAGATTTTGATATCTTATGCAGAAAATCTGCTTGCAGGTGCCAGGATTTCGTTGCATGCGCCTTTGGCGCACACTAAGGTGCTCAATCTTCGCGGCGGGGCTTTTTGTCCGCAATCCAGGCCGAGGCCGTCAACTCAGAAACCAGCCCCTTGTCGACCAACGACTTCAGAGACCGGTCGAGGGTCTGCATACCCCACTGGGCGCCGGTCTCAAGCTCGGTGATCAGCTGGTGCGTTTTCTTATTTCGGACAAGCTGGCGCACAGCGGTATTGGCCACAAGAATCTCGCAGGCCATGTAACGATTTTTTCCGTCGAGGGAAGGCACTAAAACCTGCGAAATAATCATCTCCAAGGCGTCGGCCAACTGGATGCGGATCTGCTCCTGCTGGTGCGCAGGGAATACGTCAATCATGCGGTCAACAGACTGCCCAGCACCTCGGGTGTGAAGAGTTCCCAAAACCAAATGCCCTGTCTCGGCCGCAGTGATGGCCATGGAGATCGTTTCTAAGTCCCGCATCTCACCCACAAGAATGACATCCGGGTCTTCGCGCAGGGCTGCCCGCAAGGCGCTCTGGAACGAATGCGTGTGCAGACCGACTTCCTTTTGGTTAACAATGGCTTTCTTGTGTTCGTGCACGAATTCGATCGGATCTTCGATGGTGATGATGTGGTCTTGCCTCTTGCAGTTGACCGCATCGATGATCGCTGCCAGCGTCGTTGATTTACCGCTGCCCGTGACACCGGTCACAAGCACCAAACCCCGCTTCATGTCCACGACCTTGTGGACCACCTCGGGAAGGCCTAATTCTTTGATGGATTTAATCACGCTGGGAATAACGCGGCAAGCCGCGCAGATCCCCTTGCGGTCATAATAAATATTCGTGCGGAAACGAGCAATGCCTCTGATTTCAAAGGCCAGGTCCAGCTCTTCGCCGATGGAAAGCTTCCTCTTGCCCTCCGGCAGAACCGCCTGAAGCATCTCAATAATCATCTCATGCGTCAAGGCCAGCGGCGTTTCTTCAATGGGCACGAGCACGCCGTTGAGCCGCATCATGGGCGGCAGACCGGAACATAGATGCAGATCTGAGCCACCCTTGGCGATGATATTTTTGAATAAAAATCGGATGTCCATTGTTCCTTCATTATACATAATTTTTTAAAGAACTGAAGTTTTTTTTAGGGGATTGAGATCGGCACAAGATCGTGTTAAGATAGAAGAATACAAAGGAGGATCTGATGAAGAGGACAATATATCTGTGGACGCTAATTTTTATTCTTTGGGCAGGCCTTTATGTGCCTGTGGCCTACAGCGAAATCCCGACCCTATCCCTCCAGGACTCCATCCCCGTTGCCGAAGAAGCCTTGGCCAGCGCCCAATTGAAACTCACCGATTACTACATTTACAGCATCATGCTCTCCCATGCCGAAAAAGGCTTCTACTGGTACTACACCCTGCGCTCCAAACAACCTTCCGAATACAACCAGATCTACATCAGGGTCTATATGGACAAAACCACTGAAATTCGGGGTGGTCCGTCTCGCTAAACCAACCTTAGTGCAACGGAACCCGCCAGAAACATCCGTTTACTCTCGCCATAAAAACAAGGCGACTGTCAGAACAACGCCGATAACATAAATAGCCGTTGTCCCAGAGAACAAATAAGGATATCCCATCAGAGCGACCCCGATCACCGTTGGCCGCAAACTTTTAGTTTTTCTTCCGTACATAAATGCGATAAATCCGATAGCGCCGAAAATAACATAGGCCATAATCTTGGCCACCCCAAAATCACCCGCCTGTGAGGAACCCATGGCCTGCGCCAATATGTTTTTTGCGCCACCGTCCAATTGCGATAACCCCTGCATCGTTTCACCCACTTCCATACTCTGGTTAAAAAGCTCCTGAGCCAAGGCCAGCGTTTGAATAAAAAAAAGACAAAGAACCAACAGGCAGGCGGCATAAAATATTTTTTTTCGTCTTACGGCAGCCATGAATGAAAGAATGCCCAACAGTATCTTTTTCGTCACAGAGGGCTCAGGAAGGAGGCTGATTGCGGCGCCCGCGGAACAAATCCCGTAGACCGTCTTTGGAAAAGGCGTAGCCTAAAAAATCTTTAAGGTTGCCCAACTGGTCTTTCAAATTCACCAAGCCGCGTTTTCTCAGCTCCTGGATTTCTCCTCCGTCAAGCCAGATGCCGTGGCCTTTGGGGCAAACATCGACATTGATCGTGTGTTTTCCCTGATATTCTTTTTTCGCCAAGAGCGTGCCGTCTTCGCAGCGCGGGCATTTGCCTGTTTTTGCATCCAGCTCTTCTTTCAAAGCTTTAAGCTCGCCGCCATCGAATTCTTCCCTGCCCACATCGATATAAGCAACGTCCTTGGAATCTCGCTTAACGACCTCCTCCAGTTCGCCTGCGTCAAACCATATCCCCTCGCAGACAAAACAGGCGTCTATTTCAATGCCTTCAATCTCCTTTTTTTCTAATTTTCCGACGCATTTTGGACAATTCATTTTTCTCCTCCTTTGCAGGTATTATAACTCAAAAGAAAGACCCCCTGCAATTTATTTAACTGCAGAGGGTTGTGGTTCAAGAACTGCCCCTATTGCCTGCCTGCCGCCAGGCAGAGACGAGTTTTTGAGCACCTTGATGTTTCAATGCAGCGAAATTGAGAACCTTGATGCAATCTTCCCGCGAAATCCTGCTGAGTGTTTTTTACGAAAGCAGGACCTGACAGAATTGTCGGGACGCAACTGGCTAATGTCTCAAGAATCTGAAACAATCAACAATCTACAACCCGATGCATTTGCCATAAAATATATCTGAAGGAAAATCTTTCATCTCTTTGCCATCGGGTGTCATCTTAGCTTTTCTTAATAAGGCAACAATGCCCTGGGCTATCTCGTGAATCAT
>JAZDLY010000037.1:0-6674 GCA_043801485.1 Candidatus Omnitrophota bacterium
ATAAAACCATGCCCAGAATGTTGTCGTAGGAGTCTTTGTAGACGGGAAATTTCGAATGTTTGGCCTGATGGGCAAATTCCCGCGCGCGGGTCAAATCCCAATGACTGCCGATCGCTCTTATGTCCATGCGCGGCGCCATCACTTCCAGGGTGGTCGTGGTCGTCAACTCCAAAATGGAGACCACCATCTCTTTTTCGCTCTTTCCCACCACGCCATGGCGATGGCCGACTTCCATGACGGTGCGAAATTCTTCCTCTGTCAGCGTCGGTTCCCGCGGAACGCTCAGGTGAAAAAAAGCAATGATGGCGTCGCAAATTTTGGTGGCTACCATCAAAAACGGCGCCGCAAGCCGACCAAAAACCAAAAGCGGGACTGAAAAAAGATAGGCCAGGCGCTCGCTGTTATGGATGGCAATGGTTTTGGGGGTTACCTCGCCAAACATCAATAGGACGAGCGTCGTCACGCCAATCGAAATTCCGAGGCCCCGACTGCCAAAAATATCGATCGACAGCGATGTGATAATGGCCGAAACAGCAATGTTGACCAGCGTATTGCCGGCCAAGATCGTCGTGAGGCTATGCAAAGGATTTTCCAGAAGGCGCATCACCGCAAAGGTGTTTTTCCCCTGCTGGTTGAGCCTTCTGATCTTGATGGTATCTAAGGAAAACAAAGCTGTTTCTGAGGCCGAAAAAAAGGCCGATCCGCAAAGGCAAAGAAACAGTAATCCCAATTTTAAGGCAATAATGAATTCCATATTCTTTTATCGAAGGCGGAAGCTTAAATCAAACAAGGTCCGGACCAAAAAAGACTGCAGAAATACCAGGGCCAAAACAGCGATCCAGGGCGAGAGATCAAGACCGAAATTATGGGAAAACGGAAGGAATCGGCGTATCGGCGCCAGGATTGGTTCGGTGACCATCCGTAGAAATTGAACGATGGGATTGAAGGGATCCGGACTGACCCAGCTCAACAGTGCCCTGATGATGATGAGCCAATAGAGCACCGAAAAAACAAGATTGACAACTTGCACAATCGCCGCAAGAAAATTTGAAACAATAAACACAGTTCAAGCCTATTCGCTAGTATCTTGCTGTTCTCCCGCCGTGGCTTTGGCAGCGTCGACGGACGGGACTGCTTCTGTTGTGCTTTCCGGCGCTGTTTCCGGTGTTGCTTGCGTCACTGTTTCCGTGGCGGAGGTCTCGACTGCCTGAGGCTCAGCTGCTGGTACAGAAATCTCGTCGGGAACCACTTCAGCCTCAGCACTGACCTTTTCTTCAACCGCAGCTGCCCGTTCCTGGCCGGCTTCGATGACCTTTTCTTCGCCTTCGACCACAATCAACTCAGCTACATTGGCACCATTTTCGATTGTGTAATCGATGCTGGTATGGTCGCCAATTTTGAGCTTGCCTAAATCCTCAATATTCTCGAAGGTCGTTTTGTCATTCACCAGAAGAGTCGTGTTCGCGTCTTCATAAGTCTCATAATCCAGATGCTTGACAACCACTTCTTTCTTTTCGGGATCGATATTAATCACTTCTCCCCAGAGCCATTCCGTGGTTTTGTCTATAGCGGGCGCTTGCGTCATCATGGCCTCTACGGCAACGTTGGAAGGCTCGACAATCGGGATTTCTTCGGTTACGGCAGTCTCTGTCATGGGAATTTCTGAAACCGGCACCTCTGCCTCTTCGGCCCCTACGACAGGTTCTTCGGAAACAGGGATAACGTCCTGAAAATCAGAAAGACCGAGTGCTGAAGAAACAGAAGTTGCGACCTCTTCGCTTTGGGATTCGGGCTGCACGATAACGTTTTGCTCGGGCTCAGACAACGTCATGCCCTGCTGGGCAAATGCCGTTACCCCGATCAAGCACAACAATATCACACTTCCTGCGGTCAACATCAACTTCTTGCCAAACATCCAACACCTCCTTGTTTTATCGATCTTAGGATACCCTGCTATTATACCAAATATTACAGCAAATGCATGCTTAAAATTCTTATCGTGTATTGCCTTTGTCCTTTTCTCCGCTTGCGTCAATTTCTGGCACTCCAAGCCTCCTATTCCGTAGACGGAATTTTTTGCCGTTGACATCGGTTTACGGCTCGTTCGTAAACGCGAACACTGCCGTCGTGTGGTACAGCTGACCTTAAAATAGCTTCCGGCCGTTCGCACGTCACTCGCCGTAATCCCTTCGTCAACGTTTGCCAAAAAAATTCTTATGTCTACTCCATAGGGGGCTTGGAGTGCTCGAGAACTCAATCCAGGAGAAGCCTTGACCAATCGCTGATTCTTGGCTTTGTCCTTTTTCGAGCGATGTGTCGATTTTTAGGCGAAGCAGCTTGAGCAGAGAGGGACTCCCGAGGCCCTGCTGCTCAGCAGGGCAATCTCGGGATGGCTGAGTTTGTCTGAGGCCTTTTTGCCATACGCAAAAAGGCCAAGTTCTCAGACACCGAGCTGCGAAAGATCTTCACCGTCCCGCCAAAGGCGGGGCGACCAACCTTAGTGTCATTTCACGAAGTCCCGCCAGAGACGGGGAAAAATCGACGTAGCGAGAAAAAGGATAAAGACAAGACCGTCAATGTTTAAAATACTTCTCGCCTTAGAATTCGGCGGAGAGGCGATGAGCCAGGGACACGCAAAGGCGATGTGCCTTCTCTGACAAATCCAGCGAAAGGTTGCCGCAACCGCAGCTGGGTGTGATCAGGGCGCCGTTTTTGACCAGCTTTGGCTGGCGGCGCAATGTGTCAACGAGAACCTGCTCCAAATCTTTTTTCAACAACTCCTGACTGTTGGGAACAATGCCGAGCGCCAACAGGCCTCCCCGCCCTGAAAAATCTTCAAACGCTTTCGGGTACAAAAGAAATTTATCCAGATAGCCATAGGCATCAAAACTTAAAACATCGATCCGGGTTTCCAAAACCATTTCCCAATCCGTGTTGCCGCAGCAGTGCAGTCCTGCCAAGGCATCCTGGCCATGAATCGCATCAACCATAAGATTGATACTCTGCACAAACTCCCCTTGCGAAAAGCCTGACTGGGCCGTGCCGATGGCCACTAGATACGGTTCGTCAATAAACACAATAGGCCTTGTGGTTTCGGTCGCCTTAATAGCGCGCGCCACCCAAGAAGCCTTCTGTGCTAGAAACAACGGCAAGAGCTCTCTTAGCTCCGGATTGTAAAGGATGGGGTTTTTATGTTCATCCAAAAGGCTCAAACCAAGACTCAAGGGACCGATGACCTGCGCCTTTGCCAATCCTTTCCAGGACAAGGCCTTGAGCCGTTGCACAAAAAGATACAGGCCTTCGGCATACGGGCGGCTGACGCCAAAATACTCTGCATCCTGCGCCTGACATTTGTTGAACGTCTCCTCCAGCTGCTCGGCATAGGACTCGCTTTGGGTATCCACGCTGATTTTTTTTGCAGACGCATCCAAAAGAAGTCCGGGCAGCTTCTCGGAATACTGGACGATCATCTGTTCTAAATAAGAGCACCGCGGGAGCTGCGGCCAGAAAGGAATATGCTTGGCAAAGACGTCGAAAACAAAATCCACAGCCTGACGCGAATCTTGCAGCGGCAGGCTTCCGACGGCGGTCGCCAAAAATTTCGATTTGAAATCAAGAGGGACAGCGGACATATTCGGCGGCTAGGCGCGAAGAGGCCTGGCAGAATCCCGGATAATCAACTCCGGCGATAACACAATGCGATTCACTTCGCGCTTGGGATCCTGAATTTTGAGATAGAGTTCTTTTGTGGCTGTCTGAGCCATCTCTTTTAGGGGCTGACGCATGGTGGTCAGGGCCACCGGCCCATAAAGACATATGGGATCATCATCAAAACCGACCACGGAAATATCCTTAGGAACCTCAAGATCGTTTTCGATAAAAACGGCAATGGCCTCCATCGCCATATCATCCGAGGAGACGAACAGTGCCGTTGGTTTCTCTTTAAGTTCTAGAATTTTTTCGGCGGCCGCTCGAGCGGATTTTCGCGAATAATCCCCCTTGAAGATGTATTCTTCTTTGACGGGAATGCCCACCTTCTGAAGAGAACTTTTATAACCTTCCAGGCGCTGCTGCGCGGCCTGCGTCATGAGATCTCCGGTCAAAATGACAATGCGCTCGTGGCCCAGGTTAACGAGATATTCTGTCGCAGTCTGGGCCCCTTTGAAATTATCGATGCTGACCGAGGCCACCTCCAGGTCTTGCGGGAAGTTGTTCATGACCACAATGGGAAGATTAATATTCAGGAGGTCTTCAACGTGGTTGCGGTTGTTGATGATGTCGGCAAAAATGACGCCGCCGACCGCCGGAGCGTTGATGGCCGTCCTGCCGTCGGTCAAATGAAGCAGCAAGTCTGACCGCAGGGCATCGCAGGTAATGGCCACGCTTCGAAAGATTTCCATCGCGTAAAAAGAGTAAAAGATCCCTTCGTAGCGCGGGATCTCAAGGCCGATGGTATTGTTGGAACCGCTGGCCAGGCGCTGCGCGGCCACGTTGGGTCTGAACTTCAGGCGACGGATGGCCTCTTCGACTTTCCTGCGGTTTTCCTCTTTGACCGTCGGAAATTTATTGATGACACGGGAAACCGTCGTGATCGATACGCCGGCCGCCCTGGCCACATCTTCAATACTGGTCACTTTTTGTTTAGCCATAGGGCACTCACTCCATAAGCCACAAAGCCCGCAGGTGCTCCCGCAGGCTTGACGATGAAACCTTGATTAAGAAAAACCGGGACTGCTTCAGTTGACCATATCTCCGATTTTAATCCGGCTGCCCGCAGATAAGTTCTTGATATCAGCCGCCGAGATTTCTTTCCTGGTCTGAATCACTTCGACGTTGGCAATCTTCTGATTGTTGCGGATGACGGTAAACGTCTGACCAACTTTAATGCCATCCTGTTCGCCGACATCGATTATAACAAAATTATTCTCGTCATTGATGGCCAGCACCTGCCCGGCCTTCGGAGCCTTGCCGGTCGGCATAGATTCCTGGGAGGCCTTAACGACAATGGGCTGCAACTGCACAACCTTGCTGTCTTTGGCCGTCAGATCCTTGGCCTCGGTGCGCACGGCCATGATGTCGTCTTTGACCTGGATGATCTGATCCACGCGCTCCTGCAAGACCTGATCCAACTCCGCAAGGCGCTTGGAGAGAAGCTCGCGCTCCTGCTGTAAATCCACCACCCGGCTTTCGAGCGACGTCTTCTTGTCCCCGAGAGCCATCAGACGACTCTTGAGTTCAAAGTTTTCCTGGCGAAGATTCTCGAGTTGATCCGCAATGGCCTTCTTGTCTCTTTTTTCGCGAACCAGGTCTTCGGACAAAGTCTCGGCCAGTCTTTCATTGTAGGCTACCCGTCGGGTTAAATCGGTGCGCGTCTCGGTGATGGTCTTCAGCTGCAGGTCGAGCTTGCGGCCTTCTTCCATGGCCCTTTCGCTCTTGAGCTGCAAACCGTCCAACTGCTGCTTTAAATTTTTAACCTCTATTTCAAGGCCGGCCTTCTCTTTTAAGACACTGGCCCAGTACGCATCGTCTTTTCCGCCGGCGTCAGGCATTATATAATCCACGACACCGCCCGATTTTTTCAACTTCTGGACCTCTTCTTCCAGTGCTTTTTTCTCACCGGCCAGGGCCTGGACTCTGTCGTAAAGCTTGGAGCGCTCTCCTGTGACCATATCGAACTTGCCCTTGACGGAGTCTCGATCCTTGGTCAATTCGTCCAACTTGGCGCGCAGGTCGGCCATCTCAAGATCAAGCTTCTTTTTGCTCTCCAGGGTAGCGCTCAGCTGCTTATTCAAACTGATTTCTTTTTGCTCAAACTCGGATTGCTTAAAGGCGAATTCACTGCGAAGGGATTTGTTGACGGCATTCAATTGGAAAGCAATAATTAACGAGGCGCCACACAGAACAGCAAGCCCGATAAGTAATATTTTTATTCTGCTATTCATTACACCTCCTTATTGCTCTTACATATATCATAACTTACAACACTGTGCAAGAAATATTTAATGAGGACATAACTTATGGAGCACAAACGACATAAGTTATATGTCCGAATCAAACACCTTTATTTTATTCTCTGGTGAAGTCCTGCACTTTCTGGAAATTTTACAATGCTGAATGTTTGAAAGTGTGGGATATAAATCTAGACATAACTTATGGAGCACAAACGACATAAGTTATATGTCCCATCCCCGTGCCCAAGCGCTTCGCAGATTTCAGATGCATCTTTCAATAGAAATCTACTCGCAGGCACGGGGTTTCCCGCTGACGCGGGATTTCGCTATATAAAAAATCAGGGTGCTCAAATTCACGCAAATAACTTACGTTCACTATCGTTCCGTAAGTTTATGCGTTCATTATATTACTCCTTCTACGACAGTAAGTTAAGCAACTTAGGATAGCAATGCGGAAGGTATTAAGGAGGGAAATGATTCTATTCGGTGACTTCCGCAAAGACCTTGCGGATAACCAGACTCGCGGCACCCAATGCGACGGCGTCTTCGCCCAGGCGCGACGGAACAATTTTGGCAGCACTTGCCGCTTCTTCAAAGCACCATTCGCTGACAGCGGCCTTGACCTCTTCTAAAAATGAAAGCCCCGCCTCTTCAATGCCGCCGCCGATGATGACCATCTCCGGATTCAGGAGATTGATCAGATGAGCCGCCCGCACTCCCAGG
>JAZDLY010000107.1:0-2999 GCA_043801485.1 Candidatus Omnitrophota bacterium
TGACGCCGATGACCAAAAGTGCCAGAGACCACACCAGGGCCACAAAACCGCCGCCAAAAGGAATGGCATAAAAAACATCGGCGACGCTTTTGTAGCAAACAACAAAAAATAAAGGCAGGAGCGGCTTGTTGATGCCGAGGATGAGCTTGACGCCGGCCGCCAACATCGCCAATGTCAGGACAAATGTAATGACGGGCCGCAAGAGAAAAAATGGCGAACCGACCACCGAGGCGGACACTGCCGTAAACTGGGCCTCAAGAAACGAAGAAGCCGCTGTCTTAGGCAAGGCGCGCATCCAGAAAATGTTCGCCGTATCCAAAAAAAGCTTGAAGAATCCAAAAATCAAAGCGCACAACACAGCCCGGCGCACGCGCTTGCGCACATCGACGCCGACAGCATTGCTCAATTCTTGGAAAAATTCAACGGGCCGGAAAAGCACCACGCCGCAGAGAACAAGCAGAGATTTCAAGGCGGGAACAAAACCGCGGGAATCTTCCCAGACCGAGAGAGGATGAAGAGGGCCTTTTTCGTCCATAAAGGTTACGCTAATTTCTTAAAATTTTCTTTGGTCACGCCACACTCCGGACACACCCAGCTCTCGGGGATATCTTCGAATTTTGTGCCCGGCGCGACGCCGTTGTCAGGATCACCCTTGGCAGGATCATAGATGTAGCCGCAAACGATACATTCCCATTTTTCCATGGTTAGGCCTCCGCTTTCAAACCATACTTTTGGATATGATAATCGGCGATCTGCTGAACCTGTTTCAAAACCCCGGGGTTTTTCAACACATGCTTGAATCTGGCCTGGGGTTTTAAGTATTCTTCCACCGGCTTGATCTTGGCGATTTTGCGGGAGACCAGTTGGCCGTTGTCGTATTCGAAAACGGGATACAGGCCTGTTTCAACAGCCAGACGAGCAATCTCAAGGGTCAGGCCGGGTTCATGCCCCCAGCCCAAAGGACACGGGACGTGGATCTGGAGATACTTCGGTCCGCGGATAGCCAACGCCTTCTTGACTTTTTTCTGCACATCCTGCGGATAGCCGACGGAAGCGGTGGCCACATAAGGAATGCCATGGGCAGCCGCGATCTCCGGCATGGGTTTTTTGGGACGGGGGTTTCCAACAGAAGCGGTTCCGGACGGCGACGTGGTGGTGTTGGCGTCCGTCGGCGTCAGGCCACTGCGCTGCACGCCTGTATTCATGTAAGCTTCATTATCGTAGCAGACGTAGAGAATATCGTGGCCGCGTTCAAACATCCCGGAGAGAGCCTGCAGTCCGATGTCCGCCGTGCCGCCGTCACCGGCCTGCGCAATGACATTGATCGCGTCTTTCTTGCCTAAAAATTTCAGAGCAGATTCAACGCCGGAGGCTACGGCCGCGCAATTTTCAAACAGCGAATGGATAAAAGGCACAGCCCATGAAGACTCCGGGTATTTTGTCGAAAAAACCTCTAAGCAGCCCGTGTTGTTGCAGACAATCATATTTTTTCCTGCGGCATCGATCACCAGGCGTGCACCGATCGCCTGCCCGCAACCCGCACAGGCGGTATGGCCGGGTTTGAATAACGTTGTGTCAGCTGTTTGATTCATTGAGCAACTCCTGTTTTAATCCGATGAATTCGCAGTCAACCTGTTTGCCCGAAAGACGATCGTAGACGTCGGTAATCGATTTTTTCGTGATATCGCGTCCGCCCAGGCCCAAAACAAAACCACTGACCTTGGGCATTTTCGCGCCCAGCGAAGATAAGGCAGACGTCATGTCCGCATAAAGCGGCCCGAACATCCCTAAAGAAATGCTCTTGTCAACCACGGCCACCTCTTTTGCCTTGCCCAACGCACCGATGATGGCGTTCTTTGGAAATGGCCGGTAGGTGATGATTTTTAACAAGCCGACTTTTTTGCCTTTGTCCCTGAGCTCATCAACGGTATCGCGGATCGTGCCGCACACAGAACCCATGGCCACAAACACCTCTTCGGCGTCTTCCAGGCGATAGCCTTCGACCAGGCCTCCGGCTTCTCTCTTGAATTGTTTTTTGAACTCCGCGGCCACCTGAGGGATAAGGTCAAGAACTTCGCGAGGAGTCTCCTGAAGCATATAGCGGATTTCCAGATAATAATCAGGGTCTGCCAAAAATCCCATGGTTGCGGGATTGTCCACGTCGAGTTTATAGGTCGTCTTATAAGGCGGCAGGAATTTGTCCACTTCTTCCTGCGACGGCATATCAACCACTTCCATGCCGTGCGTCAGGATAAAACCATCCATGTTAACCATGACCGGCAGCATCACCGACGGATCTTCAGCCAGGCGATACGCCAAAAGATGCAGATCCACAACTTCCTGATTGTTTTCGGCAAACAAAAGGACCCAGCCGGAATCACGCACAGCCATGACATCCTGCTGGTCGTTCCAAATGCTGATGGGCGCGGAAACCGCGCGGTTGGCGCAGGTCATGACCAAAGGCAGCCGCAAGCCCGCGATGTTAAAAACAACCTCAGCCATCAAAAGCAATCCCTGGGAACTCGTGGCGGTGTAAGAACGCACGCCTGTGGCCTCTGCCCCCAAGACAACCGAGGCTGCCGAATGCTCGCTCTCGACATTCACAAATTGAGATTTTAATTCGTTGTCGGCAACCATCTGTGCCAGATCTTCGACGATGTGCGTCTGAGGTGTAATGGGATAGGCCGATATGACGCCCGGCTTGCAGCGCTTGATGATTTCCGCCACCGCATGGGAACCTTCGATAAATTGTTTCATTGGGAAGCTCCGGTTTCTGGAATCATTTCGATATCCTGTTTTGGGCAAATCGCCGCGCAATTGCCGCAACCCTTGCAATAATTCAGGTCGCAATCAAATGTATTTTTAGCCTCACCGCTGATGATGCCCTCCGGACAGATATAAACGCACATCCGACAGGCGATGCAATCCTTTTTCAAAAACTTCGGCCGCTTGTCGGTCCGCCAGGAGCCTGTTTTATTGGCTTTACTCGAGCCCGGCTT
>JAZDLY010000106.1:0-16297 GCA_043801485.1 Candidatus Omnitrophota bacterium
TAATATGCTTATCAAAGAAACAAGGGGCAAGGCATCAACTCCGCACCTCTGCACGGTATATATAAAACCATCCCGGGAAAAATAAGCCTTGCCGGTAATCAGGCGGCCGAAAGAAAAAGTAATCTCCCCTAAAAAATCAAGCAGCGAGAGCACGCCTTCTTTAATCTTTATTACTCTTTCTCCTACTCTTTCATAGAACGGCTCATGCACAATCTCACGCGGCAGAACCTTATCATTTACTTTCAAAGCAAGCGTAAGGAGTTTCTGTACTCCCTGCGGCATTCCTTCCCAGGCAACATTAATACTCCTGTGCCCTGACTCTCTTATCAGTTGAAGTAAGAATGAAACAAGCCCGCTATCCCATTTAGACACTTGCGAAAGATCAAAGGTAATTTGCGTGATATCTTTGTGACCGGTAAGTTGTGAAGTAACCTCATTTACCGAAGGTAAGCCAGCGGAAATCAACCACTCTCCGCTTAATTTAATGCGCAGTATCCTTGGTGCGGAATAGTCAAAGATAATTCTTTCCAGTGGCATTTATAGTGATCTTTTACTCAACCCAACAACAGCGGCACCTGTGAACCGAATTCGTAACAACAGAACATTCGCTGAAGAAACTCTGTCCGCCCCCCATAGAGACAGCCATGCAGGCCTGGTTCATTTGGCCGCAAAACTCATCTCCTGTTTCCCTGGCAGGCCGTCCCTCATAGTTGGCGCACTTAAGGCTCGGCCATTGGCTACGGCAATCTTTTCCTATACAGACGCTCTTTGCTTTAATCTGTTTCTGAATTTGCATTTTCTGTTCGGTATTAACTTCAATTCTATCTTCACTATAGGCTGTATTTCCGGTCACGGTTAAATCACTCTTTTGATCGCTTTTTTCTTTCATATACGGTGTTATCAGCGGCTTTTTGTCATCCATATAATCCTCAGAATGAGCAAAAGCGGGAATGAGCATAAAGAAGACGATTAACGCTAACCACTTAGAAATCTTCATAAATACTCCTTTCCTGTCAAAAACATCTATCCCTATTTTAACTCTATTTGAAATTAAATCAAGTACCTTAAGTTCTTATTTAGCGCAGTCCTTGTGAGCGCAAGCGAACAAGGGTTATCCTCGACACTTTCCCATGAATACTTTCAAGGTAGGTGTCAAGGATAATCCCGATCATCAGTCCTACTGGACGGTTATACCACTTTTCCATGTGAAGGTCAATGAAGGGCCGAAAAACAAGGAAATTTGTATAAAGATTAGAGTAAGAGGGAGGTATAAAAAATGAGACTAAACTAGCAAGACTAGTTTAGTCTCATTGTGTAGATTAGGGTGGGCGTACTATGCCGTTAGAGGACCCTTATCCTTTGATCAACGCGAGGGTCTCTGAGCGCGTCTTCTCGTTTTCTTTAAAAATCCCGCGCACGGCACTTGTCACAGTCATGACACCCGGTTTTTTGACCCCGCGCATGGACATGCACATATGCTCTGCCTCAACAACAACCATGACACCCAGAGGTTTGAGCTTTGCCATAATGATATCTGCGATTTCTGTTGTCAGGCGCTCCTGAACCTGGAGGCGCTTGGAGAGAATTTCAACCACCCGGGCAATTTTGCTCAAACCGGTGACGCGTCCGCCTTTGGGGATATACGCCACGTGCGCCTTGCCAATAAAAGGCAAAAGGTGATGCTCGCAATTATGCACCCAAACACCATTTACAATAAAGGTATTTTCTGGCGAGCAAGAAAAATTATAAACATCATAACCCTTGAATCTTTTCTCCTTCAACTCAATTTTCTCAATAGATCTTATTTCGTAATTTTTAAATTTGAAAATATCTTTCGAGGGAATAAATGGTTTATAAAAATCCTTCCGCTTGAGATCAAACAACCACTGAGCAGGAACATGAAGTCCATATTCACCATTGTCCCCATGCTTTCCTACTCGCGATTGCAAAGCAGAAGCAAGCTCTTCAAGAAAAACTTTATTATTGCTATAAATCCTTGCATATTTAAATTTTCCTTTTTTATCTATATAAATGGATCCATCCCCATCTAAATAAGAATGTAAAAACCCTTTAAAAATTTCTTTGTTTTCAAGAACAATGCGTGGCAGATGAAACGTCTTCGCCTTTTTTTTACCTTCAAAAATATCTTCGACTAGCCTTATTAATTCTCCGCACACCACTCTTACACGGTATTGTTCAATAGTTTTTTTCAAAAAACCACTCGGTTTTTGAATATGTTCAACTTTGGCCGACAGACCAAAAGACGCTTCAACTGATGAAGCAAACTTTTCAGCGAACTGTTTTTCATTTACTTCTAGTCGAACTGCATTGCGCCAGACAGATCCATCGCTCGCTAAGGCTCCAATAAAATATCCAAGATGATAATCTTTTTTAATCGGGAGACTCTTTCTCTGTTTAATGCCTCGTCGGTTCCTTACAACTAAAATCTCATCACCTTCAGATAGATCTTTTGCTTCGATCCAACCCCTCTCTTCGACGTACAAAGGATGCTCAGGAGTAACTTTAATTTGCATGCCGCCGCTAATTTTCAAATTCAAAATTTCTCTAACATTCCTTTTAAATACTTCTTTTACCTTTGTGATGCACAGGTTACGATTCTTATCAAAAGTTAACAACTCGTCGCCAATGTTAATTTTTTCAGCGAATTTAACGCCATGTTTGGTATAAACACACATGCGGCGCCCTACGCACATGGAATACAGCGGGATCCCCTTCAAAAGCACAATTTCATTATGCTTGTGGTCTAAAATAACCTCTAATTCTTTTTTCGGATCCTGGTCATGCCCGGCTAAAATCTCTTCATACATGTCTGCCATGCGTTCGGGCGTCTCCAGGAGGTCCTTTCGCTTCGGATTTTCTCCAATGGCTTCTAAAATCATCTGTGCTGCTTTTTTGAGCTTTGCCTTGTCCATAATATCCTCTCTATTGTGGTCATCCCGATGCCTAATCGCTTCGCAGATTTCGGATGTTCTGCCCTGGAAATCTGCTCGCAGGCCCGGGATAAGTTCGGCCGAACAGCTTACGTTCATTAACATTCCGTAAGCTGTGGCCTCACTTATTTTCCTATACAAAATTTCGAAAAAATGGTCTCCAGTAGATCCTCTGTCAACGTCTGGCCTGTCAGCTCACCGAGCGCTTCCACGGCTTTTTTGACATCCAGACAAATAAATTCCAAAGACAAACCCTGTTTCAATGAATCCACGGCTGTTTCCAGGGAGCTCTGGCAGCGCTTGAGGATATCGATGTGCCGCACATTGGAAACAAGCGCGCCCTCGGATGGATCGGGGGCATGATCAAAAACGCACTTCACAATGGCGCTTTCCAGCTCATCAATGTGTTCGCCTGTTAAAGCGGAAACCTTGACAGCCCCCCGTCCAAAAAGCCGCTCTGCCTCTGCGACATCCACCCGCAGCGGCGCGTCGCATTTATTAATCACAAGCAAAATCCTCTTGCCACGGACTTGGCCTGCCAGCATCTTGTCTTCGTCGGTGAGCGCCTCACTTCCGTCCACGACAAAAAGGACCACATCGCAATCATGGACCATATCCTGCGTGCGCCGCACGGCCTTTTTTTCGATTTCATCGCGATGTTCTAAAATCCCGGCGGTGTCAATCAGGCACACAGCCAGACCCTTGATGTTAATATATTCCTCGATGGTATCCCTCGTTGTCCCGGCAATGGATGTGACGATCGCGCGTTCTTTTTTCAGGAGTGCATTCAACAGCGAAGACTTGCCGACATTGGGCCTGCCGTAGATAGCAACCTTGAGCCCTTCGCGAATGATCTTGCCCTGAAAACTACGGGACAATAAATCTTTGAGTTGTGCTTGGGCCTGGCCCAATCTCTCCTGGAATGCAGCCGGTTGCTGTGACGGAATGTCTTCTTCGCTAAAATCAATGGCCGCTTCCATGTCTGCCAGGGTTTCCAGGACAAAACTACGGAGATCGCCAACACTGGCAGAAACGTCTCCGGCCAATTGAGACAGGGAAACTTTCAAAGCCAGGTCGCTTTTAGCCTGGATAATATCCAGGACTGCTTCAGCCTGGGCCAAATCCAGGCGGCCGTTCAAAAAAGCCCTTTTGGTGTATTCACCGGGTTCAGCCAGACGCGCACCATTCTCCAACACTAATTCCAGAATGCGCGACAAAGCCTTTGAGCCGCCGTGCGAATTGATCTCCACAACATCTTCTTTGGTGTAGCTGCGCGGAGCGCGCATCAGGGAAACGATCACCTCATCCACAATATTCTCACCAGCATCCACGACGTGACCGTAGCGGATCAGAAAACTTCCTGAGCCCGAAAGCGGCTTGTTGTTTTTGGCGCGAAAAATTTTATCTGCGATCTCAAGCGAGCGCGAGCCGCTCAAACGCACAATGCCGATGGCCGCCTGACCTAAAGGTGTGGCGACCGCGGCAATCGTATCTTCGCTGGAATTTATCCCTGCCATAGACTCCTTGCTTCTCCGACCACAAACAAAGACCCCGTCACCACAGCCACATCGTCCGGCTTGATCTCTTTGTTGAGGATGCCGACGGCCTCTTCGACGGAATCGGTGAGAATAAAATTTTTCTTGTGAAAATACGACTGCAGAATTCCTTTGGGATCAGCTGCGCGCGGATTTTTGGAACGCGTCAGGATAATGCGGTCGGCCAATGGCTCCAGAGATTCGACGATGGCCTTGATATTTTTATCCTCAGACGCCCCCAGGATAAACCACTTGTGAAATTTCTTAAACTCTTTATTCAAAAAATCCCCAAGACGTTTTGCCGAATCCGCGTTGTGGGCCCCGTCTAAAATGATAAAAGGTTTTGTGTGAACGACCTCCAGCCGTCCCGGCCAAAATGTTTTTAAGATTCCCCGGACCATGGCCTCCCCTTTGATCTTGACACCGAAGAGCGAAAGCGCTTCACAGGCAGCCAGGCCTAAAGAGGCGTTGGCTATCTGGTGCGTTCCCAGCATGCGCGTCTTCAAGAATAGCGGCTCTCCTGTCAGCCCCTGATAAAAGAAATCCTGGCTGAATAAATCTCCTGCGAGTTTTTTGCAACAAAAATCGCGGCCGGCCTGAAAGACCGTCGCTGTCTCGGATTTGAAGCGACGCCGCAGGACTTCCGTGACGGGCTTTGCCTGCAGAGCATTCACGCACACCGAAACACCGTCGGGAGTACGTCTGTTCGTTGCCTTGATGATCCCTGCTTTTTCAAAAGCGATCTCCGAGAGCGTCGTGCCCAGAAATTGTTCATGATCGTAGCTGATCGGGGTTATGACGGTCACCATGGAATCGGCGGCATTGGTCGCATCAAACCGACCGCCCAGCCCTGTTTCCAAAACAGCGAAATCCACATTTTTGTCGCGAAAATATTTAAACGCCACAGCAGTCACAACTTCAAAAAAAGTCAATGGCCCCAAGTCCGGGTGGTCCTGCGCAAAAGAATCCAAAAAGGATTCCAGCGAAACGAGAATATCGACAAGATCCTGTTTTAAAATCATTCCGCCGAACGCCATCTTCTCTTCGGCGGTGTTCGTGGAATCAAAAATACGGATGCGCTCGCGGAAATCCGCCAAATGAGGCGAGGTGTAAAGGCCTGTGCGAAACCCCGCTTCTTTGAGGATATTGGCAATAAAACAGGCTGTGGAGCCCTTGCCTTTGGTGCCGGCGACGTGGATAACGCTCAGAGCCTTTTGCGGATCGCCGATCAGGGAAAGAAACTTCTTGATGCGGTCAAATTTAAAGGCGGTCTTGACGTCAAAGGATGATTTTTTTTCGTAGTCAATGAAGGTTTCCAGATAGGCAACCGCGTCCTCGTAGATCATGGCTCCTCATTAAGGTGGTAGTCCCGATGCCTAATCGTTTCGCAGATTTCAGAACCTTATCAATGAAAATCTGCTCACAGACACGGGATTAATCCTTGTTCGCTTACGCTCACAAGGACTTCGCTGGATGTGCCTTCGGCACAAATTGGCTTGCTTGTCCTTGTTCGCTGACGTTCACAAGGACTTCGCTGGATGTGCCTTCGGCACAAATTGTGGTGCTTGATTCGGCCAATCAATGCTTAAAGTGTCGTACGCCGGTGAAGACCATGGCGATTTTAGCCTTGTTGCAGGCGGCGATGACTTCATCGTCAGAAATCGACCCGCCGGGCTGGATGATCGCCTTGACCCCCGCCTTTTTGGCAAGAGCAATGTTGTCGGCCTTAGGAAAAAAGGCATCACTGGCCATAACCGACCCTTTTGATTTTTTCCCGGCGCGCTTGATGGCCAAATGCACGGAGTCCACACGGCTCGTCTGACCCATGCCGATGCCGACGGTTTTGGTCCCTTGCGCCAGGACGATCGCGTTGGACTTGACGTGCCTGACAACGCTCCAGGCAAACAAAAGGCTGGCCAATTGTTTTTGGGTGGGTTTTGTCTTTGTGGCGACCTTAAGATCTTCTGCTTTGAAATCATCCAAATCCGGCTCCTGAACAAGGAGACCTCCGTCTATCTTTTTAAGATCGACTTCAGTTTTGGATTTCGGGATATCAAAACAAGCCTGCAGCAACCGCATGTTCTTTTTTCCTTTTAGGATTTCCAGCGCCATGCCCTCATATCCTGGAGCCAAAATACATTCCAGGAAGCCGCTCTTGAGGATTTTTTTGGCCACCGCCTGGTCCACTTTCCTGTTGAATCCCACAATGCCGCCGAATGCAGACAGAGAATCTGTTGCCCAGGCATCGGCAAAAGCCTTGGCCAAATCGGAGGCCTCGGCCACGCCGGTCGGATTGTTGTGTTTAATGACGCAGGACGCTGGATTCTTAAAATCCCGAACGATGTCGAGGGCCGCATGCAGGTCCAGATAATTGTTGAACGAAAGCTCTTTGCCGTGAAGCTGCCGTGCTGTGATCAAGGACGGTGTCAGGCGCGCCTCATCCTGATACAGAGCTGCTTTTTGGTGCGGGTTCTCGCCGTAGCGCAGACTTGACACTTTTTTAAAATTCAAATTCAACGTTTGCGGCAACTCCCCTTGCGGCTCTTGTTTGCCGGTGAGCTTGACCGACAGATATTGGGCAATTGCGCCATCGTAGCATGAGGTCAATTTGAAAACTTCCACAGCCAGCATGGCCAGGGTTGGATCTGTGATCGAGCCCTTGTTTTTCTTCAATTCTTCGATAATTGCAGGATAAAATTTTGCAGAAGAGACGACCGCCA
Source organism: Candidatus Omnitrophota bacterium (assembly GCA_043801485.1). Classification (GTDB taxonomy): domain Bacteria; phylum Omnitrophota; class Gorgyraeia; order Velamenicoccales; family Velamenicoccaceae; genus JAZDLY01. Next base: position 7,207 of record JAZDLY010000106.1, read on the forward strand.
CCGAGCGATAATTCTTAGAAGCAGAGCGCAGCATCGAAGGACCACCAATATCAATATTTTCGATCGCTTCTTCCAGGTGAACACCTTCTTTTTGAATTGTCTTTTCAAACGGATAAAGATTGACCACCACCATATCGATAAGGCCAATTGCGTGTTCTGCGATTTGCTTCATGTGGTCTGCGTTGTCGCGCAAGGACAACAACCCGCCGTGGATCTTCGGATGCAAAGTTTTCACGCGTCCATCGAGCATCTCCGGGAAACCCGTATAATCCGACATCTCGACGACCGGAATACCTGCTTCCTTGAGCGCGCGGGCCGTGCCACCGGTTGAAATGATCTCCACACCGAACGAAGAAAGCACTTTGGCCAAATCCACAATCCCTGTTTTATCCGAAACACTGATGAGCGCCCGCTTGACCTTGACCATACATCATCCTTTCGTTGGGCTATTGAGCCCTCAAATCCGCTGATTTTTGAAAATCACGCAAAGCCTCTTCTTCTCTGCCGAGGCGCGACAAGACTCCTGCCCGAAGAAGATAGGCCTCGGAGGAATTCGGCTCATAGACAATCGCCTTATCAATGTTCTCAAGGGCCTTGTCGTATTGTTTGAGCCGCTGATAAATAAAAGCAAGGTTCCAATACGGCTTGCTGAACTGCGGCGACTGCTTGATCGCCTCCAGCAAGTGCACCTTGGCCTCTTCATAGCGGCCCAGGGTTGCCAGGATATGTCCCGCGTAATTATGGGCAATGGGCAGATTGGGGTTAAGCTCCAAAGCCTTGCCAAAATCGCTCAGAGCTTCTTTGTAATAGCGCTGATCCGCATAAACCTTGCCTCGCGACAAATAATTATTCGCATCATCCGGGTTGTCTCGGATCAACTGATTGATGTTCGCTAATCTGTCTTTAAAGTATTCTGGATTGACGTATCCGGTGTTGGCCAGGTTTTTTTGCAGAAACCTCTGGGCGGAAAACGAAAATAAAGCCAGGAGCACATAGCAAAGAACAAAAATAAGAACGTGGGCCCTTAAGCCAACCCGTTCCTTCAACAAAAACCGCTGGATGAGAACATACGCCAGATCAACAACCAGTGCCACGGGCAAAGCCAGAAGAAATGCTTTTCCTAAAAATAAAAGGATACCTAAAAGAGAGGTCAGGGTCACAGAATTATACGCTGAATTTAAATTCGATCACATCGCCGTCCTGGACGACATAATTTTTGGGCTCCTGGCGCAGGCTTGTGTTCTTTGCCTCGTGGACATTGCCCGCTTTGATGAGATCATTATAGGCCATGACCTCCGCCCGGATAAAGCCGCGGGCGATGTCGGAATGGATGCACTCGGCAGCTTCCAGGGCCGTCGCATTTTTTCTAATTTCCCAGGCACGAGCCTCCTTGGGACCCCCTGTCAAAAACAACACCCGGCCGGCGGCATCAAAAACTTTTCTGGTCAGAAGAGGCAACTGCGCAACTTCCTCAGGCAAAATCAAAACAATCGGCTTGTTTGTCACCAGATTATTGTTGCCCAGCCATTTGCGCTCCTCATCGGTAAACGTCCCTTCGGAAAGCGGCTTCTCCTGACCCAGGAGATCCTGACAGCGCTGGACCAGCGCCTGCTCCTGGTCGGTCAGAGGTTTTGTCGAACGAACCTCCAGGACGTCTATATCCAAAAGGATCAGATCGAGTTTTTTGTCCTGTGGGCACACGATGGCATCGGCTGTTTTGAGATCTTTTTCCGTCGTGAATTCTACCTGGATGGACGTTACTTTTTGCGAGCGGTAGAGCTCTTTGACTTTCTCCAGACGCTCATCCGGAAGGGCTTTTTTACCAAAAGGAAAATCGCTAAGACCAAAGACGCATGCTTTCATAAAAATTTTATCCTTCCTCCGCTTGTTTGTGGCGCGGATATTGCGCAATAATGCCCTGGGCAATTTTTTGCGGGACTTCTTCGTAATGCGAAAAGTGCATGATATAGCTTCCGCGGCCCTGCGTCATGGATCGAAGGTCCGTCGTGTAGCGGAACGTTTCGGCCAACGGCACCTGGGCCTTGATCGTCTGATTTTTAGCGCGCGCCTCCACACCCATCACGCGTCCGCGGCGTGAATTAAGGTCTGCCGGAATCGTGCCCATGTATTCCTCCGGCACAGTGATCTCCGCGTCCATGATCGGCTCAAGCAAAATAGGCTGTGCTTCCATGGATACTTTTTTAAAAGCCAGAGCGCCGGCAATCTGAAAAGCGATATCCGAAGAATCCACATCGTGATACGAGCCGTCGTAAAGAATCACCCTGAAATCTACCATCGGAAAAGTCGTAATCACGCCTTCGATCATGGCGTTGCGGATCCCCTTTTCCACGGAAGGAATATAGTTGCGCGGGATGGCACCTCCGACGATCTTATCGACGAACTCAAACCCCTGTCCCCGCCCCAAAGGTTGTATTTCAAGCCACACATCCCCATATTGGCCGCGGCCGCCGGATTGTTTCTTATGTTTGCCCTGGCCTTTGGCTGATTTTTTGATGGTCTCTTTATAGGGAATCTTCGGGGTGCCGATTTCCACATCCACCTGAAACCGCTCTTTGAGCCGCCGGACCATCATCGCGATGTGCTGATCGCCCATGCCGGAAATCACCAGTTCTTTGGTCTGGGTGTCGCGCGAAATTTTAAACGTCGGATCTCCGGAGCCTAATTTTGCCAGCGCTTCGGAAATCTTTTCTTCGTCCTGCCGGGTTTTGGGCTTGACCGAGGAAGAAAACACAGGCTCCGGAAAAACCATCGGATCAAAGACCAGTTGGTGTTTGTCATCGGTCAAGGTGTCGCCAAGTCCTGTCTCTTTTAGCTTGGCCACAGCCACAATGTCTCCGCAGGATGCCGACGGGGTTGGCCGCTGTTCTTTGCCCTGAAGGAGCAAAAGCGAACCAATCCTTTCCTTGGACCCGCGGGAGGCGTTAAAAAATCCCGTGTTGGAATCGATCTTGCCGGAGAAAATCCTGAAAATCGTCAACTGACCGACAAAAGGGTCGGAGAGCGATTTAAAAACAAAGGCGGAAAACGGAGCATCTTCGCCAAATGGTATTTCTTTTTTTTCGCTTGTGTTGGGGTCCGTGGCCGCAACCGGTTTTCGCTCCAGCGGAGACGGCAGATCATCCCAAATGCAATCCAAGAGCTCCTTAACACCCTCCTCGGTCACCGCCGAGCCAAAAAGAACGGGATAAATTTTCCCGGTGGCCACCGCGCTTTTGAGCGCTTTCTTCAATTCGTCCTCTTTGATCTCCTTGCCCTCCAGATATCCTTCCAGAAGCGCATCATCGGTTTCGGCAATGGTTTCAACCAGCTCCGGCGGGAAGGGCGTCTTGATCACACAGGCATTTTTGGAAAGCTGTGCCTGAATATCCTTAAGAACATTGTCCTTGTTGACATTTTCTTTATCGACTTTATTGATAAAAATGACGCGGGGCAACCCGGCATCTTCGAGCATATCCCAGGCCCGCTCGGTCCCGACTTCGACACCGCTGGTCGCGTCAATAACTACGACAGCGCCATCCACGGCCCTTAAGGCTGTAATCATATCCCCGATGAAATCCGCATATCCGGGAGTATCGATGAGCTGGATGAAATGATTCTTCCATTTCAAGTTCAAGACGCTGGAGTTGATGGAGTTCTTGCGGGCAATCTCATCGGAATTGAAATCGCTGACCGTATTGCCTTCGGCCACAGATCCCTTGCGGCTGGTGGCTCCGGCGTTGAAAAGCATGGCTTCTGCCAAAGAGGTCTTGCCGGCCTGGGCATGGGAAACTAAAACAATGGTTCGCTTGGATTCAGGCTTGAAGTTATCCATGGGCTACTCCGTTTTGAAATGGAATACCACGGTCGTTGCCCGTGGCACCTGAATGGATCCCCTTTCGCCAAAGCGCTTTCGCCTTTGGCAGCGGAGGATTCATCCACTGGTTGTCGACCACGGAATACTCTATGCTTCACGGGCATTCCGTGACATCCACCGAAGCAAGATTTTCGTATCCCTCCCCGCCACGATTCTTGGCGGGGTCTCCTGCGGAGGTGGACGAGTTAACAATTTGGGCCTAAAAAGGATAGGGCTCTATTATAATCAAGAAAGCCCAACGCGTCAAGCCAAGGCCAAACTTATTCTATATGGCTGCTGGCAACGGGTCCTGCCCCTGCGGCACCCCATTTATCCCTGCCTGCCGGCAGGCAGGCGGCAGGCAGGAAAATGGGGTCCCCCCCCGCCTCCGGGTCACCCATTGCCAGCAGACCTTCGGGAAATGTCTTCACCCATTGGCCTTCAAGCACTGCAAGTCTTCTGTAGAACAGACATGAAAAATTTTTTGGCAGATATCTGCGAGGACTTACAGCGAGTAAGTGCGAATCCGACCGGAAGACGAATCCAGGTCAATGTTCCTTACGAGGGAGTTTCGCGCGACGAACAAGCCGTAAGCCGAAGCAGACGGCAAAAAATCTTTAGAGTCTGCGGAGCAGGGGACTTGCGGTGCCCAGAAAAAGAGGATTGGCGCGAAGGCGAGCTACTCTATATAGGTATAGATTTTGCCCTTGTAGTTGCGCAGGACGTGTTTGCCCTTGTCCTGGGAGATGAGATAGTTCGGTCCAACGGGAATTTTACCACCACCGCCTGGCGCATCCACGACATAGGTCGGCACAGCATACCCGGAGGTAAAGCCGCGCAATCTCTCAATGATATTGATGCCCACGGCCACCGGCGTGCGGAAGTGCGCCGTGCCCCTGGCGGGGTCGCACTGATAGATGTAATAAGGCCTGACCCTTACTTTAAGCAGCTCCTGCATTAACTTTTTCATGATGTAGGGCTTGTCGTTGATGCCGCGCAAAAGCACGGTCTGGCTGCCCAGAGGAAAACCATTGTCTGCCAGCATGTCGCAAGCGGCCTTGCAACGTTTGGAGACTTCCCGAGGGTGATTGAAGTGAATGCTGATCCAGACAGGCGAATATTTTTTGAGCATGGCAATCAAGGGCTCGGTGATTCTCTGCGGCAAGGTCACCGGCACTCTTGTGCCCAGACGCACAAACTCCACATGAGGAATTTCGGTGATTTTTTTCAAAATCTCTTCTAAGTCTTCATCCTCTAGCATTAAAGGATCCCCGCCGGAAATAAGCACGTCGCGAATCTTCCTGTTGGACTTGATGTACTCCACAGCGGCATCGATTGTCTTGGAGTTAACAGAGGAAGTGCGTTTTTCGCCCACAAGTCGCCGGCGCGTGCAGTGCCGGCAATACATAGCGCACTGCTCTGTGGCCAGCAAAAGCACCCGGTCCGGATAACGATGCACCAGACCGCTAACGGGGGAATCGCGGTCTTCGGCGCATGGATCCACGTATTCGTTGTTGCCGAACTTGAATTCTTCGATTAACGGAACTGCCTGGCGTCGGATGGGACAACTCGGATCTTCGGCATCCATGAGCGTCGTCCAATAAGGAGTGATGGCCATGGACAGTCGGCCGCCGGATTTTTTAATCCCCTCTTCTTCCTCAGGGGTTAAGATCAAAATCTTGGAAATTTGATCAAGAGTATGGATCCTGTTCTTGATCTGCCAATGCCAATCCTCCCATTCCTGGTCGTCAACATCTTTCCACAGCGGAATCTTGCGGAAGTCACCGATGGGAATGCGCCGCGTGACAATCGGCTGTTGTAACTCTAAGGTCTGGGGATTCAGGGTTCCTCCTTTTATTGAAGCCCGTACCGGCCGAGGGCCTCGTCAATAATTTTTAGGATCAATGCTTCAAAGGTCATGCCCGACGCTTTCGCGATAGAGGAAAAAACATCTTCTGTGGAAAGCGAGGGCAACGGGTTGACTTCCAAGACATACGGATTCCCTTTTCTATCGACGCGGAAATCCACCCTGCCGAAATCACGGCAATCAACGGCGCGGTAGGCGGCAATCGCCAACTCGCGCAACTTTTTGTCGAGCGCCTTGGTGATCTTCGACGGACAGATATACTCGATGTCCGGTGTCACCAGACGGCGCGACGTATAAATCAATTCACCAAGGTCGAGTTTGTTGCAGATCTGTATTTGCACCGGCGGGTAGGCGATCGGCTTTTCGTTGCCGACAACAAGCACAGTGAACTCAAAGCCTGAGATAAACTGCTCGACCAACGCCGGCTGCCGGTAGACCGAGTCGATTTCATCGACCTGCGCTTTTAATTTTTTCTTGTCGTAAACAATGGAGTCATCTGAAATCCCCTTGGAGGACCCTTCATAGCGCGGTTTAACGATAAACGGAAACTTCATGGAATCCATGTTGGACAAACCGATCAATCGATCGGCGATGAAATATTTTGGCGTCGGGATGCCATCAGCCACAAAGACCTTTTTCGCCATCAACTTGTCCAATGTCAACCCCATGGACAACCCGTCTGAGCCGACAAAAGGGATCCGGTAAAGCTCTAATATCACCGGGACTTCAGATTCGCGATTTCGGTGTCCAGCGCCTTCGCAGATATTAAGAACAATATCAACGCCCAGCTGTGGCAGGCGGCCCAGAAGATTGCGGACGTTGCCGATGCGCTCAACACGATGCCCACCGGACTCAACCGCTCTCACGATCTGATCGACCGTTTCGCTGGCATCAAACTCGGCCAACGCATCCTCAGGCAAACCTTGCTGCAAAATATGGTCTGTCTTGAGATCGTATGTAAACCCTATTGTCTTGCCCACCATGCTCTCCTAACGAAAAAGGGACCCTTGTTGTCCAAGAGCCCCTCACCCTACAATAATTTTTTGATTTGTGTTCTCCGTGTTAAAAAATTCTAATCTCCTATGAAAAAATTATCACAATAAGACCATGTTGTCAAGATTTTTTAGCAAAAATAACGCAAAAAATTAACTTTTTTATCGTCGGAAAAACAATATTTATAAAAAAATGTCGAATTTTTTCAATTGATTGGTAAAATCTTTCACATTTTTGAACAAAAGTGTCCGAATCCCGAGTTTTTTGGCCTCTTGAATCAGGTCTTTGCGGTCATCGGTGTAGAGCACGTTCTGCGGCCTGACGCCGGCATCGGCCATCGCCCGACGATAAATCAAAACATCCGGCTTTCGTCTCCCAACTTGGTGGGAACAATAGATCTTGTCGAAAACAGAAAGGTGTTTCGGAAATGTTTTCTGGATGAACTGATAATGGAGCTCATTGATGTTGGAGATCAAATGCAGGCGATATTTTTTCTTCAACCGCCTGAGGACGTCCAACATGCCTTCGTTTTCAAAAAAGATATCGTTCCAGATCACGACAAAATCTGCAAAGCTGACATTTTTGAGAGCCAATTTCCTGGCCATCTTCCGAAAAAATTCCAGAGAAGTAACGCGGCCTTCTTCAAAATCTTTGGTCAGATGTGAATCAAAAAATAGCCGATAAATCTCCTTTGTGCTCCGGGGGGAGAATTTTTTGATCTTGCGTACTGCGATGCGGTGATCAAAATCAATCAAAACGTTGCCGAGGTCGCAAAGGATGAGTTTAATGGGGGGATTGGCCATATTATTGAGTTTTGCGCTTCATCCTGATCCCTCATCGCTTCGCAGAGTTTTGAAACTTTGCGATAAAACTCTGCTCGCAGGGATCAGGATAAATTCGCGCATATAACTTACGTTCACTTCGTTCCGTAAGTTATGCGCTCATTTAATTATTTTTCTTGGTAGGTTTTTTGAAGAGATCCAGGAACATGTCTTCGTATTGGTCGTAGACGTTCCACTTGTCTAATTCTTTTTTGAGCTCCGTGGCCTTGGAGAGATCGCGGCGGGCCATCTGAAAGAGCTCATCGATGCATTGTCGGGCCGAGTCCGGCAGACCCGCGGCATCCGCAAGGCCTTCTTTGAACGTATCGATCTCCTTCTGATCAATGGGCTTCTCTTCTTCGGGAGGATTTTTTAAATAATCGATCAAATGCTCGATCTCCTGCTGGATTTGTTCGGCGTGCTTTTGCAGGTCGGTCAAGTCCAGTTTCACGTCGATCTCTTTGAGCAATGCCGATAGCACGGCTTTGGAGGCAAGCGGATTTTCGATCTGGATCGTGTAGAGGGGGATCTCTCCTAAAAGACAGACGCCCTCAAGCCCCTTTTCTTTGGCCATGCCCAGGATTAAGCCGTTGAGACCGCTAATTTGACCCGTGGGCATTGCTTTCAACTGATGTTTCGTCAGGACCTCCAGGATTTCTTTGCTCGTGGCCACCACATGCACGGCCGGCTCTTGCGTGTGCTCGATGGGCATGGGCATGGCGGCAAAGGCATAGACCCGTTTTACTTTAAGGGAAACGGCAAATTCAATAATCGCGCGGGCGTACTGGTCGGCCTTCTCGATAAAAGGCTGAGCGTCGCTGGTGAAAATGACTAAGTCCGAGCCCACCCCTGGGTTTTTATAATAATAGAACTTGCCATTGGGCTGTTGCGGCTCAACAACGAGGCTGTTCTCGATCCATATCCCGGAAGGATGGAAAAAATCCTCGGAAGATATTTCCGCAAACTCTTCGGCCTTGAGCTTGTCTTTCAGATAGATGGCAGCCTTGAGCGCCACATCCCCCATGCCGGGCCACGCGGCCACAAGAACGGGATTTTTCAGGCGCGGTTTTTTCTTAATCAGAATCTGCTGTTTCATGGTATTGGTATTTTATCTGTTTTGTGCTTGTTAACCAAGCACTTTAATTTGTGCCGAAGGCACATTCAGCGAAGTCCTTGTGAGTGCAAGCGAACAAGGACTTTTGATTTAAAAATTTTTAAGAACCGCTCCAGAGCTAGGGCGCCGCGGGCAATATCTGCGACAGCCACATATTCGTCTGTTGCGTGAGCGCAACCGCTTGAACCGTAACCGGTGGCGACCGCGGGAATATTTTTCTTCTTAAAAAACGTGATCACCGTTGCCCCTTCACTTCCCTGAATGCGGCAACGTCGGCCGGAACAGGTCACCTTTAGCGCACGCACTAAAGGATGGTTTCGACTGATCTCATACGGCTGCTGAATGTCCTGGATTTCAAGTCGATAGCGAACACCTGTTTTGTCAAAGGCTTTGCGCACGCCGGAAAGAATCACATCGGCCTTCATGCCGGGTAAAAACCGCAG
>JAZDLY010000147.1:0-9981 GCA_043801485.1 Candidatus Omnitrophota bacterium
CCCTGATTGCGCAATCTCGTGAAAAAACTATTCTTCATTGTTGCATGCGCGTCTTTTGCGATTTTATCGCTTTATCAGATTTTGATCGCCCGCGAAACAGGGGATTCTGCTAAAGCCCAAAGCCGGGTCGTCATCGGCGCGGCCAAGGACTTTCCTCCAGGCACCATCAAAGCGTTGCCAAACAACAAGATTATTGTCTTCAGTGACGAGGATGGCCTTTTGGCGATGTCCACTCGTTGCACGCATGGGCTGCACGCTTGCGTTTAAAAAGGAGGATGGCTCGTTTGTTTGTCCCTGCCACGGCGCCAGGTTTGACCGCCTTGGGGCTGTTCAGCGTGGCCCGGCCAAAGCCGATTTGTTCTGCTTTAGTATTGAAGAAGATGCCCAAGGGCAACTTGTGGTCGACAAGACCAAGACCATCTCCTGCAGCAATAAATCTAAATTTTAGCTCTCGTCTTTCATGGCCAAATCTCTGATCAACGATCGTGCCTTGATTCCGCTTTTTCACTGCCTCGCCCGCGACGGCCAGTATTTTGACTCTTCTGATTTTAAGCGCAAGCGCAATCTCGTGATTTACCTCCTCACACACCCCACCCTGGATTTTTTGCTGTCCTTAGAAGAGGTGCAAGGCTCTTTGCGGGAACAGAACGCTGAAGTGCTTGTGGTGACACAACGCTCTGTCCCCGAAATCCAAAACCTCCACAGCCAGCACCGCCTGACGTATTGGATCCTTTCGGATGAAGAGAGAGGGGTGTTGGGGCGCTTTGTTCAGGCGGCCGACCAGGAAAAGGTCGCGGCATTGTTTATCGCCGATAAATTCGGCGAGGTTTTTTTTCAGTATATCGTTGCCGATGTTGCCGACCTGCCCCCCTATGGCGATATCGCCCAATCTTTGGCTTTTATTCAAAGCCAGTGCCCGGAATGCGGAACTTGATCCCATGGTAGAGGAAAATACTCATCTTTTAGAGATCATCCGGGCCCAAGACCTCACCAAGGCCTTCCGCGATTGCATCGCTGTTGATCATATCAATTTTTCCGTAGGACGACAGGAATGTTTTGGGTTGTTGGGGCCTAATGGCGCGGGCAAGACCACAACCGTGCGCATGGTGTATTGTTTCATCGAGCCGACGGGTGGTTCTTTGCGCGTGTTGGGTTTTGATGCCGCAAAATTTCAGCGCCGCATCAAGGCCAAGATCGGCGTTTGTCCGCAGGAAAATAATCTGGACCCGGACCTGACGGTTTGGGATAATCTTAGAGTTTTTGCCCGCTATTTTGATCTGGTTGGTCAGGAGGCGGCCCGGCGTTGCCAAGAGCTGCTGAATTTCGTCGGCCTGGAGGCAAAAAAAGACAGCGCCATCGAGGAATTGTCCGGCGGCATGAAACGCAGGCTCATGGTGGCCAGGTCTCTGCTCAATAAACCCGAGCTGTTGGTCTTAGACGAGCCCACGACAGGCCTTGATCCTCAGGGTCGCCACCAGATCTGGGAGAGGATCCTCCGCCTGAAAAAACAAGGATCGACGGTTTTGTTGACCACGCATTATATGGATGAAGCAGCGCATTTGTGCGACCGCATTGTGATCATGGACGCCGGGAAAATCTTGGTCGAAGGTCGACCTAAGGAATTGATCCGGGAGCATATTGGCAGCAATGTGGTTGAGGTGGCATCTTCCGGAGAAGACATCGAAAGCTATCTTCTCGCCCGTGGCCTGAAGTTTGAGAAGTCGGACAGCCACATTTTTGTTTATGTTAAAGGCGGAGAGGAAATTTTCAGGGAGTTGTCCGCCAAGTTCGGCGACGGGGCCTGCACATTACGTATGGCTAATTTGGAAGACGTTTTTTTGAAGTTGACCGGTCGGGGCTTGAGGGATTGAGGATGGGACAAATTTTAAAAAATATCAGCTGGCGGGCCTGGCGTGTGTGGCAGCGCAATTTCGACGTGTATCTGGCCACCTGGAAAGTCAACTTTATCCCGCCGCTTTTAGAGCCTTTGCTTTATCTTTTTGCCTTCGGCATCGGGCTTGGGGGTCTGGTGAAAGACCTTGCCTTCCAGGGCTCACACATTTCTTATTTAAAATTTATCGCTCCGGGCCTGATCGCCACAGCCATCATGAACCACGGATTTTTTGAGACAACGTATGCGTCGTTTGTGCGCATGTATTTTCAGAAAACATTCGACGCGATCCTTTCTACGCCCTTGACCATCGAGGATGTGGTGTTTGGGGAAGTGCTTTGGGGCGCGACAAAGGCGCTTTTTGCCGGCACCATCATGTTTGTGGTAACGTTGGGATTCGGTCTCCTGACCCTGCCTTTGGCCTTCTGGATTTTGCCGTTGTCGTTTTGCGCCGGCATGGCGTTTTCCGCCATGGGCATGTGTTTTACGGGCCTGGTGAAAAATATCGAGATGTTCAATTTTCCTGTTTTCCTGTTCGTCACGCCGATGTTTTTGTTCAGCGGTACTTTTTTCCCTCTGACGAGCCTTCCTGTTTGGGCGCAGAAGTTGGCCTGGGCGCTGCCCTTGACTTATTTGGTTTCAAGCACAAGGGCCCTGGCTTTTGGGATTTTTGATGTTCGCGTTATCTTCCAGATCTGTGTGTTGGCGGTCTTAGCCGTTGTCCTGACCATGACCAGCATTGCCTTGATGAAAAATCGCCTGATGAAATGAAAACCATTCCTTTGTTTCCGGGTACCAGGCCCCTGGCGCTCAAAGACAAGCCGTTATTGGACCGGCTTTTCAAAAGCTGCCCACCTGTCATTTCTGAATTTACCTTCACGAATCTTTTTGCATGGCGTCGTGCATATCACTTCTCTCTGGCGCGTTTGGATGATGCCGTGCTTGTGGTTTCAGAGAAAGAGGATGGGCTGCAAATTTTCGATCCTCTTGCCAGACCCGACAAAAAAGCGCGGGCCATTGAGCAATGCTTCCAAAAAGCAGGCCCGGCGGCCAGGGTGATTTTTCGTCGGGTTCCTGAGGCGACCGCTGCTTTGGTCAAGGGCAGAGGGTTGCGCATCGAAGAAGACCGCGACAACTTCGATTACCTTTATAAGACCAAAGACATGATGGAGTTGTCCGGCAAAAAGTTTGACGCCAAGCGCAATTTTATCAAGCGGTTCAAGGACGCGCAGGAGTTTGGCTACGAGAGGTGTACCAAAGCCAACATCCGGCAGTGCCTGGATTTTCAGGAAGAGTGGTGCCTGGCCAAGGATTGTCAGCATACCGAAGGACTGCTCAGGGAAAAAGAAGCCATGCGGGAGATGCTTGCACACTTTGACGAATTGAAAATAACCGGCGGTATGATTGTCATCGGTGGCAAGGTGGAGGCCGTGACCCTCGGAGAAGAGCTAAACCCCGAGACGTTTGTCATTCATGTGGAGAAGGCCAACGGAAAATTTATCGGCATCTACCAGGCTCTCCAGCAACTTTTTGCGGCAGACGCGGCCAGGCATTGTCTTTATATCAATCGCGAGCAGGACCTGGGAGTGCCGGGCCTGCGCCAGGCCAAAGAATCGTATCACCCCTGCGCGATGGTGAAGAAATATACACTGTCCTAGGTTGATTTTTCTCAAAACTCTCAGGCATTGCAACCCTCCCGTTTCACAGACTGAATTTTTTTGCCGTTGACATCGGTTTACGGCTCGTGACGTAGCGCGAACACTGCCGTCGTGTGGTACAGCTGACCTGGAAATAGCTTCTGGCCGTTCGCACGTCACTGGCCGTAAACCCTCGTCAACTCTTGCCAAAAAAATTCTTATGTCTGTTCCACAGGAGATTTGCAGTGCCCGAAGGCCATGACATTGAAACTTTGCTTGTCGGGTCTGTGACAGACCTGCCTGACCAAGGATTGTTTATGCGAAATATTGACTCTATCGTTTTTTATTTCATTGCGATATAATGGGATCATGAATATCATTGTGTTGTTAATGGGTTTAGGAATGGGGTTGGTTGTGGCGCTGGTTGTGCTTTGGCTCAAAAAGAAGCTCTCGCGCGACACGCAGGCCCAGAAAGAAAAAGAGCTGGTTGATTTCACGGAACGCCTCAAGGGCGCATTTGCCATTTTGTCTTCTGAGGCGCTGTCTAAGAACAGCGAGGCCTTTCTGCAATTGGCCCAGCAGAAGCTTCAGGCGTCGGTGACGGTGGGCGAAAAAGACCTGGAGACTAAAAAGAAATTGATCGATCAGACCTTCGTGGACATGAAGACTGAGCTTTCCAAGGTCGAAGACCTGATGAAGGCCCTGGAGAAGGACCGCGAACATAAATTCGCTCAGCTTTCGACCAACCTGGACCGCATGACGCTGGAGGCCTCCAAGCTGCAGGAGACGACCGAACACCTGAAGGCGGCCCTGGCCAGTACCAAGACGCGTGGCCAGTGGGGCGAGCGCATGGCCGAAGACGTCCTACGGCTGGCGGGTTTTATCGAGGGCATCAATTACGCCAAACAAAAGGCGCAAGGCTCGGGCCGGCCGGACTACACATTCTTTTTGCCGCAGGGGCTCAAAGTCAATATGGACGTGAAGTTTCCCTTGGACAATTACCTGAGGTATTTTGATGCCAAAAGCGATCCGGAGAAAGAAAATTTCAAGGGGCAGTTTTTGCGCGACGTCAAAGACCGCATCAAAGAAGTGACGACCCGCGACTACATCAACCCCGAGCAGAAAACTGTGGACTACGTGATTGTGTTTATCCCCAACGAACAGGTGTATGCCTTCATCAATGAAAGCGACAGGACTATTTTAGATGATGCCATGCGCCAGAAAGTCATTTTCTGTTCTCCGTTGACCTTATACGCCATCCTGGCGGTGATCCGGCAGGCGATGGATAATTTTAATCTCGAACGCACGACGCACCAGATCCTGACCGTTCTGGCGGTTTTTGAAAAACAATACCGGGAATTTTGCTTGAGCCTGGAGAAGATGGGCGCCCGGATCGATGACGCCCGCAAGGAATATGAGGCGCTGACCACGACGAGAAAGAATCAGCTCGACCGGCAGCTCAAGAAAATTGACCAACTGCGCCAGGAAAAAGACGCAAGTTTGCCGGCCGAAGACCGAGAGGATATCCTGTCTTTAGAAGACGGGGGGAGGAGCCATGATGATGTCTAAAGCACCAACGCATGCGGGTGTGGCGGCTGTTTTGTCGTTTATTTTTAGCGGACTGGGGCAGATTTATAATGGCGATCTAAAGAAGGGCTACTTGCTGGTTGGCTTGACGACGTTTGGGCTTTTGCTGGTGGTTTTGGGCGCGGTTGTCATCGCCAGCGTTTTTTCCTTCGGTTTTTTCTCGCCCGGTCTGCTTGTGCAGGGGTTTACGCTTTTAGCGATTGGTGGAATCGTCATCGGTGTCACCGGTATTTACAGCATCTCGGATGCCTACAAGAACGCCAACAAGTAATGCGCGTTGACGTTAAAGTCATTCCCCGCGCCTCCCGGAATTCCGTTAAGACCGAGGGGGCGCGCTTGAAGGTGTACGTCACCGCGCCCGCTGAAAAAAACCGCGCCAATCACACCGTGGTTGAGATTCTGGCCCGTCACTTCCGCGTCAAAAAGAGAGCGATCAAGATCGTCCGGGGAGAGCACGCTTTTCTGAAAACCGTAGAAATCCAAGTATAGCCGATGCCTGGACCGCTACTTCTGAAAAAACACGACGGATTCTATTTGCTGCCGCTTTTTGAGCCATGGGGCATTCGCGCGCTTTTCACCACAAAAAAATACGACATGGCCTTTGAGGCCCGTTCTAAGATAAATCCGCCGGCGGATTTCTCATGGTCGCATCTGGTGCGGCCTTCGCAGGTTCACGGCAACACGGTCGCTATTGTCAATGGCTCACATCGGGGGCGCGGGCGAGCCAACCGCAGGAACGCCATTCAGGAAACGGATGCCCTGGTGACCTGTGAGACCCGCTTGCCGATTGCGGTCCTGACTGCAGATTGCCTGCCGGTTTTTTTGGCTGATCCTCAACGACGAGCCATCGCCATCGTGCATGCCGGCTGGCAGGGCCTTCGTCAGAAAATCATTTCAAAAACCGTCGGTATTTTGGCAAAAAAATTTTCCGTTTGTCCGGAAGAGCTTTGCGCGGTCCTGGGGCCGGCGATCCGAACATGTTGTTATGAGGTCGGCGAGGAATTTAAGGGACATTTTGAGAAAAATATCTCCGTGCGGTCATCGAGGCTTTTTCTCGACATGCCGGCTGCGGCCGTTGGCCAACTGTGCTCTTGTGGTATCCCGGAAAGCCGCATCTTTGATAGCGGGTTGTGCACATCCTGCCACGACGATGAGTTTTATTCTTACCGCCGCCAGGGAGATTCGGCCGGCCGCAGCATGTCTGTTATCGAGATCATCCCAAAGTGATTGCCGCCGTCTTGAACGCCGCCATAATTCATGGTATGATACAGAAGAACTGAATCGCTTGGCACCATACAAGCACCTTACAACAAAGGTTTTGTCCATGAAGCTCGTCGATATCAACGACGCCCAATTTGAAGCGCTTGTTCTAAAATCGTCTCTGCCGGTTCTTTTGGAATGCACGAGTCCGGAATGCATCATCTGCAAGACGATGGAGGCCCGTATTGTGGAGGCCGCGACCAAAGACTATTTGCCAAAAATGGTCTTTTTGAAACTCAATGTCAATGAAAACAAGCGCTGGCAGGATTTTCAGGTGCGCGTGATCCCGACGTTGCTTTATTTCAAAAACGGGCTCCTCGTGGCCCGGCAGGATAATTTTCCAGAGATTGACGAGATGAGAACACAGTTCAACGCCCTGATCCGCAAAGAAGGAGCTACCGGAGGCATCCAGGGTGAGTTCCGCACGGTCATTGAGTTAGAACACATTGTTGGGAAATTCTATAAATTCATCTCGGCCAACGTGAAAAACGGCCGCGTCAAAGAAAAATTCCGGCTTATCTATCAGCAGACCTTGACACATCAGCAGCTCGTCCAGGCCAAGCTCAGACAATTGACCGGAGAGAATTATGCGCCCGGCTCTGCGGTGAAGTTCGAGGGTTCGGTTCTGCGGCCGCAGAGCTTTTCGCTCTACGGCGCCCTGAAGATGGCGATCAAGATCGAAGAAAAGCTTCTGGTGTTTTACAAAAGAGTCCGCAAGGAGCATCTTTTGCCCGATGAGGAGCTCTGCCGCAGTTTGTTGAAGGAAAAAACAGGCCATCTGCGTCAGATCAAGAAAGAAATGAAGTTCATGCAAGATAAGGAACTCTTCAGCGTCGTTGAAGCGCCGCAATACCCGTCGTGGTTGAACAAAGCTTTCGAATAACAGGAGGTCGCCATGGAAATCAAAGTTTATTCGACGCCCACGTGTCCGTATTGTATTCGGTTGAAAAATTTCTTGAAAGAGCGCCAGGTGTCTTTTGCCAATGTGGACGTTTCCACGGATCAGGCGGGGCTGCAGGAAATGATCAAGGTCTCCGGCCAGATGGGGGTCCCGGTTGTGGTCGCCGACGGCGAGGTGATGGTTGGTTTTGATCAGGCGCGCATTGAAGCGAAATTGGGACATTAGATGACATTCGATTTGGTTATTGTCGGCGCCGGCCCGGCGGGCATCACGGCCGGGATTTACGCCGCCCGCAAGAAGATCAATTTTTTGCTCATCAGTCAGGATGTGGGCGGCCAGACGCTTTGGAGCGCCGATGTGGAGAATTATACGGGGTATCAGTTCATCACAGGCGCTGAGCTTGTTGCTAAATTTGAAGAGCATTTGAAGCAGTTTAAGGTCCAGCTCAAAAAAGACCAGGAGGTCACGCAGGTCTGTCAGCTGCCCGGCAACAAATTCTGCGTGAAGACTGCCAAAGAAACTCATGAGGCTCGTTCGGTGATTCTGGCTTGCGGCCGGCGACCGCGCTGGCTGGATGTTAAAGGAGCAGAGGAATTCCGCAATAAGGGGATCAGTTATTGCGCCACATGCGACGGCCCTATTTTTGCCGGCAAGACGGTGGCGGTTGTCGGCGGCGGCAATGCGGCGCTGGATGCCGCGCTGCAGATGATCCAGATTGCCGAAAAAATTTATCTGGTCAATATCAATCCGGCCCTGGCCGGTGATGCCATCATGCTTGAGAAAGTAGAAAAGTCTCCCAAGGTCGAGATTTTGAACGAAACGACAACCCAGGAGATTGTTGGCGATCAATTCGTCAAAGGCATTAAGGTCGCCGAGCGCGGCAAGCCACGGGACTTGGCGGTTGAGGGGGTTTTTGTGGAAATAGGCTCGGTGCCCAATTCTCATATCGTTGATTTTGTGGCCAAGAACGACGCCGGCGAAATCATCGTGGACAATTTGAACAGGACCAGCGTTCCCGGCGTTTTTGCGGCCGGCGACGTGACCAATGTTCCGGAGAAACAAATCATTGTCGCCGCAGGAGAAGGGGCCAAATCCGTTCTGGGTGTTTTTCGCTACCTGTCCCAATCGGAGGACAAATGACGAACGCCTGCGTTGTTTTTGTGACCGCGCCCAAAGGCCGCCAGCCGCAGCGACTGGCGAAGATTCTTTTGGAGAAAAAGCTCTGCGCGTGCGTGAACATCCTGCCAAGTCTGGAGTCGTGGTTCTGGTGGGAAGGCAAAATCGATAAAGCCGCGGAATCGCTTTTGATCATTAAGACCAAAAAGACGCTCCTGCCGCGCCTCATTCGGACGGTCAAAAAAGCGCACAGTTATGATGTTTGCGAAGTGATTGCTCTGCCGATTATCGCCGGAGCCAAAGATTACCTGGAGTGGATCAACGCCTCGTGCGTCAAAGAAGGACGTTAGCATGATTTCGGGAACGAACCCTTTTGAATTCTTAATAGCTTTTGGCGCCGGCCTCCTGGTGGGTTTCTCGCCGTGCGTCTATCCGCTTTTGCCCATCACCATCGGTTACATCGGCGCATCCAACCAAAAAGACAAATTCCACGCTTTTCTTTTGAGCTGCATTTATGTCCTGGGGATTTCCATCACCTATGTTCTTTTGGGCGTTTTCGCAAGCCTGACCGGCAAGATTTTCGGTCAGATCAGTTCCAATCCCTATTCGTATTTTATCATTGGCAACATCTGCATTGTGTTCGGCTTGTCCATGCTGGGCATTTTTGAGATGCACCTGCCGAATTTCTTTCTGAATAAATTCAAGAAGCCCAAGACGAAATTTGCGGTTTTTCTCCTGGGTTTGACGTCGGGTTTGATCATCGGTCCCTGCACCGCGCCGGTCTTAGGCACAATTCTGGTGTATGTGGCCACCAAGCAGAATTTATTGTATGGCGTTTTTCTTCTTTTCAGTTTTGCCTACGGCATGGGGGCGTTGCTGATTTTGACGGGGACGTTCAGCGGTTTGTTGCTGCAGATGCCCAAGTCGGGCAAGTGGATGTATACGGTTGAAAGGATCGGTGGCGTGCTTTTGATCCTGGCCGGCGAATATTTCTTAATCAATATGGGGAGAGCCTTGGTATGAAAAAGACAGCAAAGAGGATTTTGAGTGTTTTTGCACTGGGAATTTTACTGACCTCTTCTGAATATGTCCTGGCTTCTGGTTCGTTGCGGCGTTCCGAGGCCCAGGAGATCAAGGCTGAGTCGGCGGCCCCGGAGTTCACTCTCCAAACCATCGCAGGCAAGAGCGTCGCTTTGAAAGACTTCAAAGGCAAGAACGTGATCCTTTTTTTCTTC
Source organism: Candidatus Omnitrophota bacterium (assembly GCA_043801485.1). GTDB lineage: Bacteria > Omnitrophota > Gorgyraeia > Velamenicoccales > Velamenicoccaceae > JAZDLY01. Next base: position 9,628 of record JAZDLY010000147.1, read on the forward strand.
ACGACCTGGTGCCCGTATTGCCGCGACAAAATTCCGTATCTGGTCAAAGAATACAAGCATTATCAGGAACAGAACATTGAGCTGTTGCTGATCGATGTGGGCGAAAGCAAAACCAAAGTCGATGCCTTTTGTGTGAAGAACAATCTGCCGTTTGATATTCTTCTTGACTCGGCCACCAAGACCGCCGATGATTATGGCGTCGTGGGTGTGCCGACTTTTGCGTTGGTGACCAAGGACGGCCGCGTCGCCCGCGTCGACAACGAACTGCCTTCCAACTACGCCAAGTACTTCGAGTAGTACATCCTCCCCAGCCTTTGGGGCACCGCAAGCCTCCCGTTCCGCAGACGGAAATTT
>JAZDLY010000152.1:0-3946 GCA_043801485.1 Candidatus Omnitrophota bacterium
TCACCGTGATCAGAAACACAAACCCGCGCGTTCGGATCGACCAGGCTGTGCGGTTTTTCTGGGGGCCGCTGACCGCCACGGCCCTTTTGGCGGTTTTTCTGGCCATGAGAGGATTGTGATATGAGTGTGAAGCTCAAAGCCCTCTTAAAATCACCTTGGGTTTTTCATTGTTCCACGGGAAGTTGCAATAATTGCGATATCGAGGTTTTGGACTGTCTGACGCCGAGGTTTGACGTCGAGAGATTCGGCATGTTATTGGTAGGCAGCATCAAACATGCGGATGTGCTTCTTGTCAGCGGCTCCGGCAACCGAAAATCCATGGAGCGGGTTAAAAGATTGTACGAACAGGTCCCGAAACCATGCCTCGTTGTGGCCATTGGCGAATGTTCGTTGTCCAGAGGCATGTTTATTCATAGTTACAACTGTCCGGTTCCCATCGATAAGGTCATTCCCGTGGATGTTTATATTCCCGGGTGCCCTCCCAAGCCGGAGGCGATTATCGCCGGGGTCGTCAAATTGATCGGCAAGATCGAGCGCGAAGCATTGGCTAAGACAAAATGAAGCAGGTGAGGCGATGACACGAGAAAAGATTTTAGACGATTTAGAAGAGCGGTTTAAGGAGAACATCCTCGGTGTTTTTGAGAAATCTCCAACGAGGGTCTATATCGATATCAAGCCCGAATCCATCGTAGCTGTCGCGACGTACATTTTTAAGGATCTGGGCGCCCGTTTCAATATTGCTTCGGGCCTAGATACACGCCATCACATGGAGATCCTTTACCATTTTATTTTCGAGGAGATCAATTGTCTCGTTTCCCTGAGGGTAAAACTGGATAAGTCAAAATTGGAAGTTGATTCTCTGGCCAGAGTCTTTGAAGGAGCGAATTGGATCGAGAGAGAAATTCATGAAATATTGGGGATCAACTTCAAAGGGCACCCGGACTTACGCAAGCTCCTTTTGCCCGACGATTGGCCGCAGGGCGTCTATCCGTTGCGGCGCGATTACAAAGAGTGGGATAAGAATGCTATCAGAGGCAGGGGCGTATAAATGAGTCGTACCATTGTTCCCATAGGACCCTATCACCCCTTGCAGGAAGAGCCGGAATTTTTTACCCTCACTGTGGAAGGGGAGACGGTCGTCGACATCGATGTCCAGATCGGTTATAACCACCGGGGGATCGAGAAGCTTTCCGAGACCAAGACCTTTGACCAGTCGACCTTTGTCGTTGAGCGGATCTGCGGGATCTGCTCAACCAGCCACCCCTATGCCTACACACGGGCCGTTGAAGATATTATTTCTGTGGAGGTGCCGCTAAGGGCTAAATACATCAGAACGATCATCGCCGAAGGCGAGAGGGTTCATTCGCACCTTCTGTGGCTGGGCCTTGCGGGCCATTTCTTAGGGTACAATACCGTCTACATGTGGGCCTGGAAGCTCCGGGAAGAAATTTTGGACGTGATGGAGATTTTATCAGGCAACAGGAATAACTATGCGATGTTTACGCCCGGCGGAGTGCGACGCGACATTAAACCCGAGGACATTCCAGGTGTCATCAAAAAAATAAATTCCATTGTTCCGACCCTGACCATGCTTAAAAAAGCTGTCATCGACGATCCGGTCCTGCACGCGCGGACCAAAGGCATCGGGATCTTGACCAAGGAAGAATCCATCGATTACTGCGCCCTTGGTCCGACAGCCAGGGCCTCTGGTGTTGCCAGGGACTTAAGGAAAGATTGCCCTTACGGCGCCTATGACAAAGTCCAGTGGGATATGATCGTTACCCAAAACGGCGATGTGTTCGATAAAGCCGTTGTCAGAATCTTAGAGACGTTTGAGTCCATCAAGATATTAAAGGAATGCCTTTTGACGCTTCCTGAGGGAGAGATCAATTTGAACATCAAGGATATCCCGCCGGGCGAAGGCATAGGCCATATTGAGGCGCCGAGGGGCGAGACCTTTCATTATGTGCTCAGCGACGGAACCAACAGGCCCGCCCGCCATAAAGTCCGGGCCCCGACTTTCATGAATTTACCCACTTATAAGGCGACGGTGGTCGGGGAGAGCATTTCGGATGCGACGATTATTCTGGCGGCCATTGATCCTTGTTATTGCTGCACGGAGAGAATGGCCGTGCGCAACCCCAAAGGCAAGAAGCTCTACACTGGCGAGGACTTGGTGAAGCTTTCTCAGGAAAAGACTCGTCAATTGAGAAGGAAATTAGGCCGATGACTCCTCCGACCGGACTTTTCAAATTGGACAACCTCTCCCTTTTTATAGGGGGCTTCGTTGTTTTCTTCTCGGTTCTGACGATCATCTATTCTCTTGGGTTTATGCGCGGCAGAAAGGGGCTGGGCCTTTATTACCTTTATATTCTCCTGACCATCATCGCTTCTCTCGGGGTGGTCTTTTCCAACCACCTGATTCTCTTCCTTGTATTTTGGGGATTCTTGGGTTTTCTCCTTTACCTCTTGATTGAGTTCGGAGAAAAAGAAAACACCTCGGCAACAGCCAAAAAGGCGTTTATCATTATCGGTACCACAGATGCCTTTATGATTTTAGGCATTGCCCTTATCTGGGTGATGACCAAGACGTTCTTCTTCGATAAGATCCACCTTGCGCTGGACAACAGGTTTTCTGTTTTGGCGTATCTGTGTCTTGCCGCGGGCGCCTTTGCCAAGGCCGGTGCCATGCCTTTCCATACGTGGGTCCCCGACACCGCCGAAGATGCGCCGACGCCCGTGACGGCATTCCTGCCTGCTTCTTTGGACAAGCTCCTGGGCATCTATTTTCTCGTGCGTCTTTCCCTGGATCTGTTTCGGATGAATGCCGCAATGAATACGCTTTTGATGGTTGTCGGAAGCATCACCATTGTGGCGGCGGTGATGATGGCCCTTATCCAGCATGATTTTAAAAGACTTCTAGGGTATCATGCGGTCAGCCAGGTGGGATATATGGTGTTGGGAATCGGCACGGGGAATCCCATCGGCATTGCCGGTGGATTATTCCATATGCTCAACCATGCGATTTACAAGTCCTGTCTGTTTTTTAGCGCAGGTGCTGTTGAGAAAAAGGCCGGCACTACGGATTTGGAAAAATTAGGCGGTTTTGCCAAAATCATGCCCGTGACTTTTGTTGTCTTTTTGATTGCTTCGTTTTCGATATCCGGCGTTCCTCCTTTCAACGGCTTTGTCTCCAAGTGGATGATTTATCAGGGGGTGATCGAGACAGCGAAAAGCGGCAGCCGTCTCTGGCTCGCCTGGCTAATTGCCGCGATGTTTGGCAGCGCTTTGACCTTGGCTAGTTTTATGAAACTGCTGCATGCGATCTTTTTGGGTCAGCCTTCCAGAGAAAGAGCGAAGCTCGGTGATAAGATGCAGGAGGCTGTTGGCTCGATGTTGGTTCCGTCTCTGGCCCTGGCTGCCCTCTGCATTCTTTTCGGTGTCTTTGCTTATCAGGTGCCTCTGGCCATGTTCATCGGGCCGAGCCTGAATGAAACAATCGTTTTTTACGGAACATGGCAGGCGGGCCTTGCCACTGTTTTGATTATTGTCGGTATCGGCGTGGGTCTTGGGATCTATTTTTTGGGCTCAAAGCTCAAGACAAGAGAGACAGAGGTTTTTGTGGGCGGAGAAGTCTTAGAAGACCACCCGGATATGAGAATTTCAGGAACGGCCTTCTACAATACGATTCAAGACATGGGCTGCCTGAAGACCGTCTATCGATTGGCCCAGAAAAAAGTATTCGATGTCTATGAGGTTGCAAGCCGCATGACGTTTGCGTTCAACAGGATGCTGCGGGCGATCCACAACGGCGTGTTGCCGACATATCTGTCGTGGTGTCTGCTGGGGATGCTGGTCCTGTTCTATCTATTGATGAGATAAAATGGTCGAACTCTACATTCTGTTGATTTTTATGATTATCGGGGCGATCATCGCGATCGAAGTC
>JAZDLY010000161.1:0-10622 GCA_043801485.1 Candidatus Omnitrophota bacterium
CTGTCGGCAGGAATTTTAGGGGCGATGTTTCGCTTCATCCGCTAATCAACAACGTGTTCCATGGTTTTGCCTTTGTCATTTTCTTCGCTTGGCACCACAAGCCTCCCGTTCCGCAGACGGAAATTTCCTGCCTGCCGGCAGTGTAATACGTCAGGATTGCGGTCTGCTTCGGTTTACGGCTCGTTCGTAGCGCGAAACTCCCTCGCAAGGAACATTGACCTGGATTCGTCTTCCGGTCGGATTCGCACTCACTCGCCATAATTCCTTGTCAACGTTTGCCAAAAAAATTCTCATGTCTATTCCACAGGAGACTTGCCGTGACTGAAACACCATTGTATCAAGATATGGCTTGCCAGGTCCGGTTTGGCTTTGTTTCGGAGCAGGACGTCCTTTTTTTGACCAGATGGTCAAACAAAGGACCTTGAATATGTCTTTCCTCGCCGGGGAAAGTCGAGCGGTCCTGCGAGAAACGAAGACAAGCCGGACCATTTCAAGAGACGTCTGAAGGACAGAGATATGTGCTGCAGATATGCTTTTCAGCGGGGGATTTTTCTGATATAATTTCTCTCCTATGGCGATTCTAAAAGACTTCAAATACCATAGCCCAAAGACGGTCAAAGAGGCCCTGGGGCTGTTGAGCCGATTCAAAAAAGCTCTGCTTTTGGCCGGTGGCACCTTTGTGTTAAACCACCTGAAGAAAGCCGACCGCGTCCCCGAAGACGTAATCAGCCTTAAAAACATTGCTGGTCTCAGGGGCATTCAGAAGGCTAAAGGCGTGCTGAAGATCGGCGCCATGACAACGATTCGCGAAGTTATGGATTCCAAAGCTATCCAGCGCGATTTTCCGTCTTTGTTCGATGCTTGCAGCCAGTTGGCCACGACGCCCATCAGAAACATGGCCACGATCGGAGGCAACGTAGCCTCAAGGTTTTTCTGGGTGGATTTGCCTGCGGTGTTGCTGTCCTTGGACGCCAAGCTCGTGATGGCAACAGCAATATCTGCATCCGGCAAGAGCGTTGGTCTGGACGCGTTCCTGGGGGCAAAGCCTGTGAAAAATTTTGTTTTGACCCATGTGATTCTGCCTTGCGAAGAGCGCCTCGCTTTTTATTTCAGGCACACAAATGCCATGGCCGTAGACGTGCCGTGCCTGGCCCTTGCGTTTTCCTGTATCCGGAAAAAGAATTGTTTGACAGATGTGCGCTGTGTGGTTAACCTTGCGCATTCCCATCCCGTGCGTCTTAAAAGCGTTGAAGTTGCCTTGGAAGGGCAGGATGCCAAAATCGCACAAAGTACGCTCAAGACTGCTTTAGAAAAAGATTTGGCTGTTTTTAAGCTGGATGCATACCGGAATCAGTGCCTTAGAACAGATGTGGAGCAATTGATGCAGCGACTCAAGGATTCCGTGTCATGAAAAAAATTCGCTTGGACATCAATGGAAAAATTCACGAAGTCGAAGCGCGCGACAGCGAACTTCTGATTGAAACTCTTCGCCAACGGTTGGGTCTTTTGGGGACAAAACCGAGCTGCCTGGAAGGCGAATGCGGTGCCTGCACGGTTTTGGTAAACGGTCACAATATGCTTTCGTGTCTGATGCTCACACTTGATTGTCAAGGCCAGGAGATCACAACCATCGAGGGGCTGAGTCGTGGCGACCAACTTGGCCCGATCCAGGAGGCTTTTATCGAAGAAGGCGCAGTTCAGTGTGGGTTTTGTACACCGGGTATGATTTTGGCGACAGAGTCGCTTTTTGGCCGTAATTAAAAAACCACGGAAAAAGTAAAAGCTCCGGGACTGGATGGAAATTTATTCCGTTGCACCGGCTATATCAAGATCATCGATGCCGTGCGGAAAGCCGCATCGCCAAGGACGTCCCGATGAAAACAAAGACCACGAGTCCTGTCGGAAAGAGCGTTCCTCGCATTGACGCGCGCGCAAAGGTTGCGGGCGAGGCGTCATACGTCTTTGATCTTGATTTTCCAAACATGCTGGTGGGCAAAATGCTGCGCAGTCCTCATGCCCATGCCAGGATCCTTAGCATCGACACAACCAAGGCCAAAAAATTAAAAGGCGTTGTTGCGGTGATCACAGCCAGCGACACGGCCAAAATCAAATTTGGTTCCAATGAATATTTCTTTCCCTATACTGTGGATCAGCTTCCCTTGGAAGACCAAAAGGTTCGTTACATCGGCGATGAAATTGCCGCTGTGGCGGCTGTAGACGACGAAACAGCCGAACGCGCCCTGTCTTTGATTGATGTCAAATATGAAGTCCTGCCGGCTGTCTTCGACCCCATGGAAGCCATGAAGCCCGGTGCCCCGCAGATCCATATGTCCATGAACAATATCGGCGTCATGCTGCCTGTGCGTTTCGGCAATCCCGAAAAGGCCCTGGAAGAATCCGATTACGTGCGCGAAGATATTTTTCATTTGCCCAGTGCGGCCCATTGCTGTCTTGAACCGCATGTTTCGGTTGCTCAGTTTGAAGTGTCCACCGGCAAGATTACGCTTTGGACATCCACGCAGGCTCCGTTCAAAGTCCGCGAAGCCCTGGCAAAAACTCTTGTCAAAGAAGCCGCAGACATCCGCGTCATCAAGCTTAATGTCGGCGGCGGTTTTGGCGGAAAACTCGAGATGCTGCCGATGGATTTTGCGGCGTGCCTGTTGTCCAATAAAAGTGGGGGTGTCCCCGTCAAGATCTGCATGGACCGCCTCGAGGAGTTTTCGTTCACCCGCCGCAAACACCCGATGATCTACAAGTTGAAATCCGGCGTCAAAAAAGACGGCACGCTGTTGGCCATAACCGGCGAGGTCATTGCCGACGGCGGCGCGTATTGCAGTTATGGCCCGACGGTGATTGCAGCGGCCATCATGCGCATTTTCATGGTCTACAAAATCCAGCATTTCAACGTCATGGGATTCCGGGCCTACACCAACAATCCGGTAAGTGGAGCCATCCGCGGGTTTGGCGGTGTGCAATCCGGCTTTGCGTTTGAGTCGCACATGGATATGCTCGCGCGCGGCATCGGCATGGATCCGGCAGAATTCCGCCTGAAAAATGCGACGGATCCGAATACCACGACCGTCAACAAGCTTATTCTTTCTTCCAACGGTTTGAAGGAGTGCATTCGCCGCGCCCGGGAGGCGAGTGGCTGGAAGGCCAAATACGGGAAAAAAAGCGATGTGGGGCGCGGCATCGGCATCGCCGTGGCGGCTGATGTCATGGGTTCCAAGATGTATAAGGCGCACGAATCCGCCGGTTCTGTCATCAAAGTCGAAGAAGACGGTTCGGTGTATTTGTTCACCGGGGCCGCGGATACCGGCCAGGGGTCGGACACGGCCTTGGCCCAGATTGCCGCCCAGGAACTGGGCGTGGCTTATGAGAGAATACGGGTGAAAGCCGCAGACACGGAGACTACGCCGTTTGATACGGGAAGTTTTGCCAGCCGTGTGACGTTTATCTCCGGCAATGCGACGAAGAACGCAGCCACAGATGCCAAGCGTCAGATCTTAGACGTTGTGGCGGCTGCGCTCAAGATCGAGGCCGCAGCCTTAGACTTAAAAAACGAGCAGGTGATTCGCAAAAGCGATGACAGCGTTTTGATGAGTTTTGATAAGGCCGTGGAACTGTGTTATTCCTTTGACTATGGCAAGCTTATCATCGGCCGGGGTAGTTATAACCCGAAGACTACCCCAATAGATTTTCGGACCAGTGAGGGCAACATTTCCGCCAGTTACGGTTTCGAAGCGCAGGTTGCCGAGGTCGAAGTCAACAGGTGTACAGGGCAGGTCAAGGTTCTCAAGATTTGGGACGTGCACGATATCGGATATCCCATCAATCCCCAGAGCGTGCACGGTCAGATCGAGGGGTCTATCGTGATGGGGCTGGGGTATACGCTTTACGAAGATTTGAAATTCAAAGACGGCCGCGTCCTGAATCCGAACTTTTCCAAATACAGGATTCCGCGCTCCGTGGATATTCCCGAGATCGAATCTTTGTTTGTGGAAACCAACGATCCCCAGGGGCCGTTTGGCGCCAAGGGGATGGGCGAGGCGTCTTTGTTGCCGACCGCGGCAGCCATTGCCAACGCCATCGAAGACGCGGTGGGGGTGCGGATCAAGGATTTGCCCATCACGCCTGAAAAGATTTTGAAGGCGCTGGAAAAAGTCGATAGTCGATAGACAATAGTCCATAGTTTTACTATAGACTATCGACCTGAAGAGATTTTTTTGATGACTTTTTGAAATTCCGTGGGCGTGTTGAACGACAAGACAACGCCCTGGTCTTCGACAGGAAAGCACAGGATTTGTTCCGCGTGCCGGCGTTGGATGGTTGAGACGGGCTCTGTGTTTTCCAGGTCCAGGAATTCTTCTTTGAGCACAATTGGAAAGATGGGTGGATGCCCATTTTTGTTGCGATAGGACGGAATCAGGATTCTGTCCGGATGTTTTGAAAAAGTCTTCAGGAGAAGATCGAAGGTTTCCATTCTGATGCACGGCATGTCCACAGGCAACAGCATGACGCCGCCGGATAAAGGTGTTAGAGCTCTGAGCCCTTTTTTAAATGACAAGGTCTGGCCTTGCCGGAATTCTTCGTTGGTGACCGCGCGGAGGCGTTTGTCTGGGGGTAGAACAGCCGTGATCTCTTTGGCGTTGGCTCCGAGCACAAGGATAATTTCATCCAGTGCTGTGCCCAGAAGATTTTTTAAAATGCTTTCGATGACTGTCAGAGGGCCGAGGCGTGCCAGGGGTTTCGGGGACCCAAAGCGCGCGCTTTCTCCGGCAGCCAGAAGAATACAGGACACCATACCCTATTATAGAAACCAATGGTTCATTTATTCAATAAGATTCTTCGCAGCCTGATTGACAACAAGATCTGTGCTCTGGCCACGGTGGTTGAAAGTGTCGGTTCTTCGCCGCGTGAATCAGGCGCCAAGATGATTATTTTTAGCGATGGTTCTATTGAGGGCACGATCGGCGGTGGCTCACTTGAGCGACAGGTGATCGAAGATGCGCTCTTGGCTCTTCGAAGAAAAGAGAGTATCCTGAAAGTTTATTCCCTGGATAAAAAATCGGGCCTTCAGGCCTGCGGGGGGAGAATCCGCATTTTTATCGATGTGCTGGAGCCGGCCAGGACTCTGGTCATTTGCGGCGCCGGGCACATCGGCCTGGCGTTGTCCCTGGTCGCAAAGCTTTTGAATTTCCGCGTTGTTGTCTTAGACGATCGTCGCGATTTCGCCAATCGCCGAAGATTTCCCCATGCCGACATTGTTTTATGTCAAACTTATCCCCGCGCCATAAAATCGTTGTCACCGGATAAAAATACTTTCATCGTCATTGTTACACATCAGCATTCCCACGATGCGGCTTGTCTCCAAGCTGCCTTAAAGACCAAGGCCGGCTATGTCGGCATGATCGGCAGCCGTAGAAAAATCAAAGAAGTTTTTAATGGGCTTCTTAAAAAAGGTTTCACAAAAACTCAATTGAAAAAAGTTTATTCGCCTATTGGGTTGGACATCGGCGCGCAAACGCCACAGGAAATTGCCGTGGCCATTGCGGCGGAACTGATTAAACACATCACAAGTGTAAAAAAATGAAAATTGTTTTTATTATTTTGGGCATGATTGGTGTTATTGTATGGTTTGATCAGCGCTCCCTGTGGACCATTGAGCATAGTTTTATAAATAACGGAGAATATATGGTTTACACGGACATAAATTGGGTTGTTTTTCTGGGTGGGTTTTTTGTGATCATCGCTGTTTGTGTAGTTGGGTATAATTTCTTCAAAAGGATGACGAAATCTTAATTCAGTAAGGGGGGTTTTATGTCTTTGGATGTGATTAAACAGATGGTTTTGGATGCGGGCATGGGATATTTGGCAACATGCCAGGCAGATCAGCCGCGCGTGCGGGCCATGATGCCCATTTTGTGCGATGACGGAAAACTTCTGATGGCGACGTTTCCTGCGACCCAGAAGATCGGTCAGATTGCCAAAAATCCGAAGGTCGAGATTTGTTTTGTGGACCGCAAGCTCAGCCACTGCCGTATCGAAGGCAAGGCTGCGGTCAGCAATGACAAGGGTCTTAAGGAAGAGCTCTGGAATAAACAGATGATGCTGCGGCAGTTTTTTGGCGGGATAGAGGATCCGAATTTTGCCTTGATTGTCTTGACGCCGACGAAGATCGGCATGATGAACATCGGTGAAAAAAGCTACACAGAAGTCAAAGTTTAAAATCATGACCAAAAAACCTGTCTGTCGAGGTTGCGGGTTCGGAACGTGCTGTCGCCATGGGGTGGAGCTGGATGTGTTTGAGGTGGCCCGCATCTTGAAAAAGAAGCTCGATATTCCCAAGCCCTGGTTTGAATTTTTGCGCAGGGACAGCCGGATGCCGTCCGGTTTTCTCTTCACGACGACGGTCAGGAACCGGCGTTGTGTTTTTCAGGAAAAAACCGGCACATGCCTTGTCTATGACGCGCGGCCGCGTTACTGCCGGGAATTTCCGCTGGAAGGCGGCAAGAAGGCTCCATACTACCACCACCTTTGTTATCATGCAAAATAGCGCTGATGTGTGGATTCGTTGGGTCGGACTTGTTGCGGGCATTATTTTGCCTTTTTGGAATATTCCGCTTATCTGGCGCATCCAAAGACGCCGGTCTTCGCAAGACATCAGTCTTTTCTGGGCGGTCGGGGTGTGGGTATGTCTGGTTTTGATGTTTCCTTCGGCCTGCGTGAGTGCGGACATTGTTTACAAGGCCTTTAGCTGGGTCAACATTGTTCTTTTTACGATCGTCATGGTTCAGGTCGCCAGATTCAGTAAATAGGAGGTTGTTTTGAGCATTATTGTTTTGGGGACAGCGGCGTTGGATACGGTCACGACACCTTCCGGAAAGCGCCGGGATATGCTGGGCGGTTCAGCCGTTCACTTTTCCATGGCCGCGTCTTTTTTCACCAAGGTCAACCTTGTGGCCATTGTCGGTCACGATTTTCCCTTAAAACACGTTGAGTTTTTGAAAAAGAGGGGCATCAACTTGACCTCGCTCATCAAGGAAAAGGGAAGGACATTTCGCTGGGAAGGCGAATACCAGGGGGATCTGAACGCGGCCTTGACGCTGAGCACACAGCTGGGGGTTTTGTCTGTTTTTCGGCCGCAGATCGCCGAGCACCAGAGGTCGATCGAAAATATCTTTTTGGCCAATGTGGATCCGGACATCCAGCATCACCTTTTGAAAAAAATGAACGCGCCGCGTCTGGTGGGTCTGGACAGCATGAATTACTGGATCAATCACAAACGGCGCTCGCTCGTGAGATTGATGAAAAAAGTCGATATCTTTGTGGCCAATGACGCCGAAGCGCGCAGCCTCTCGGGGGAGGCCAATCTTATTAAAGCCGCCAAGGCATTGCGGAAAATGGGCGTTTGGTTTGTGGTCGTCAAAAAAGGCGAGCACGGCGTTTTGGTTTATTGTGACGACTTTATCTTTTGCCTGCCGGCTTATCCCGTGGAGCGAATTGTTGATCCGACCGGAGCAGGGGACACGTTTGCCGGAGGCTTCATGGGTTACCTGACACAGACAAAAAAAATCAACGCCCCGGCTATCAAAAAGGCCATTTGTTATGGTACAATCATGGCATCGTTCAATGTAGAGGGTTTTGGCGTGGAGCGCAGCTCTCGCGTCACAAAAAAAGAAATTTTGACGCGGCTGGCGCATTTTAAAAAAGTCACATCTTTTTGAGAAACTCGATATGAAGAGACCAAAAATAACATTCAACAGGGTTCTTGTTGCCGTAGCCTTGCTTTTTGTGGTTTTTTTCGTCGTGCGCTATGTTCGTTCGACGGCCGAGCGCCAGGCATTGAAGAAAATCATCGCGCGTCTGGAGGCGGATTCCCGCGTGGCGCAGGTCTTGGTGACCGATGTGCGGCCGGATGCATCCAGCGGCAAGGCCATGACCACGATCAAATTTTTGGAATATGATGCCGACGGTAAGGCGCTGAGCCCGCGGTATTTTACGTTCGGCGGCAACATCATCCAGTTTCAGTCGCTTGTGGTCAGGTTCAAGGATTTTTACGTCGAAGCGGCCGATGCCATGCGCGGGAAAAGTGTTTATCTTTTCCTAAAAGTTTTCTTACTGGACGGGCAGCAGACACAGGTGTTTGATCTGACGGCTGTCGAGCAGGTCCCCGAAGGGTATAAAATTGCACCATCTGATGAGCGCATGCGCCGGATGGAGGAGATCTTCTGGAAGAAATTCTGGGTTTATGCCTTGGATCCGGCTGAGGCCAAAAAGGTCGGCATCAAGAATGCTCAGATCGAGGCGCCCGGCACAAAATTCATCCCCGGAACGCTCTATACCATCAAGATCGAGCACGACGGCGGCCTGCGCATCGATGCAGAGCCTCTGCCGGCCATCCTCAAAGGAGAAAGGATCGAGTTCTGATGCGTAAGAAATCGCATGGGTTTGATCGGGCGGACTCCCGGGCGTTGACAAAGAGGTACCTTTTGTGGTTGTATAAGACGACCAGGGACGAATTGGATAAAATCGACCGTAAGTTTACTCAGCTGGACGTTGACCTGCAGATTCAGACCATGTTGGCCAAGCGGGCCGCAACAATGCCCAAAGATCTGCGTGGCAGCCTAGGGCCGTTCTTGAAGGAATGGCAGGAATACGTGTTTGAGAAAGACAGCGATGCGCAGAAGCTTAAAATCGGCGAGGACGGCCGGCCAAATGCCCGCTATGTATTTCTGCGGCTAAAAATTGAAGTGATCTCCCGGCTCATCCGGGGGCATTTTGGGCAGCAGGGCTTGAAGGAAATCAAAAAACGTTACGAGGAATCCTGCGTGCAAAGGATCTTAGAAGACGTTTCCGGACGACGATGAAAAAAATATACTTTACTGTGTGCGCGGCGGTGTTGTTGGCCAGCGCAGGGTGCGCTTCAACCCGCGAAAAAGACGTTCGTCTGATCGCCGACCTGCGCTTGGAGCTCTCGTCAGCTTCCCAGAAGTTTGACCTGGCTAAAAAAGAAAATTTGAATTTGAAGCGAGAGCTTCTGGTATACAAAAAATACCAGGACCTAGACGCGCAGCAACTCGCCGAGGCCGTCGACCTCGTCCGGGCCGCACTGGCCTTTGAGGTGGCCGAGGACAATGTGTGGCTTGAGCTTTCCGAACGTGGCCTTTTGATCACGGTTTCCGCCGAAATTTTATTCATGACGGCTTCGGACAACTTGAGCGATGCGGGCAAGGGCCTTTTGGACAAGATTGCCGAGCTCGTCAAACAGAATTTTCCTCAAAATTACATCTACATCGAGGGCCACACGGACAATCAGAGTCTGGCGGTCTTTGAATGGAAAACAGATTGGGATTTTTCTTTTGCGCGCGCTTTGAATGTGTTGAAATACTTGACCGAGAAAAAGGGTTTAGACCCGCTGAAATTTTCAGCCTCCGGGTTTGGTCAATACCGTCCGCGCGCCGGCAACGATACCAAGGAAGGACGCCGCCTGAACCGACGCGTGGTGATCGTTATTTCTCCGCAGTCGACCAGACAAGAAAAACTTTCCGCCCAGACCTCCTCATGAGCTCCAACGATGTTTTTCTCACACAAAAAGGCTACGAAAAGCTCAAAGAAGAGCTTGACGTCTTGAAGAAAGTCAACCGCCGCGAGGTGGCCAGGCAGTTGGAAAAAGCCAGGGCCATGGGAGATCTCTCCGAGAATGCCGAATACGACGCCGCCAAAGAGGCGCAAGCCCACCTTGAGAAAAAAATCGCCGAACTCCAGGATAAGCTTTCGCGGGCCCGTATCATTGAACACGAAAACATCCCGACAGACAAAGTCTATGTCGGCGCGAAAGTAACCTTAAAGGACCTGGATACCGAGGAAGAGCTCAACTATTGGATTGTTTCGCCTCCGGAAGCCGATTATGCGCAGAACAAAATTTCCATCGAGTCGCCGATCGGCAAGGCTTTGCTCGGCCGCAAGGAAGGCGAACGCGTTAGAGTGAATGTGCCGGCAGGTGTCTTGACTTATGCGATTCTCAAGATCGAGAGATAGTCTTTGATGGAATCCAAAAAACAATTGATGCTCATGGGATCCGTGGCGCTGCTGGCGGTTCTTTTTTTTGTGGGTTTTAGGCTTTTTCAGCGGGACGAAAAAACCGTCATCAAGAGCATAATTTATAAAGGTGTGGTGGCAGTGGAGCATACCGATGTTGCCAGATGCGGTTTGTTGTTGTCCGAGGATTATGCGGATGAATACGGCAACGCCAAGGCCGACGTTTTACGTTTTCTCAAAAGCCTCTTTGAGGAGTATCCGTCGGTGAGGGTGCAGATCAAGGGGCTGTTGATCAAGACCGAAGACGCGACGGCCGAGGTGGATCTGGGGGTCGCGACTTATTTTAAAAAACCCAACGACAATCAACTTTACGGCGATACCGCCAAGGTTAAACTCATGATGCGCAAGCAAGGCCAAAACTGGAAAATACACAAAGCCATATACGTGACGTCCAATCAATTGTTGTTTGTTCAGGGGGTCGCATGAAAAAGTGCAAGACGTGCGGGAAAATGATTCGGGGCCAAGGCCACTTGTGCGTGCCGTTGACGCGCAAGGACCAGACGTGTGATTGGTGCGGGTCT